>CBRGOK010000057.1:0-11183 GCA_967798035.1 uncultured bacterium | reverse complement strand
CTCGGCGTCTCGGGCTTCGAGGAGGGGGGGCGCTGCTTCTTCACGGCGACGGTCCGGGACGTGCGCGAGCGCCGCCGGATGCAGGAGGAGATGCAGCGCCTCGCGCAGGCCGCGCAGGCCGCCGCCGACGCGATCTTCACGACGGACGCCCGCGGCACGATCCTGTGGGTGAACCCCGCCTTCGCCACCGTCACCGGCTATTCCCCCGAGGAGGCGGTCGGGCAGACCCCGCGCCTCCTCAAGAGCGGGGCCCATCCCCCGGAGACCTACGCGACGCTCTGGAGCACGATCTCCGAGGGGAAGCCCTGGTCGGGGCGCCTCCTCAACCGCCGCAAGGACGGCTCCCTCTACCACGCCGCCGTGGCGATCGCCCCCCTCGCGGGTCCCGGCGGGGAGGTGACGGGCCACGTCGCCATCCAGCGGGACGTGTCGGCCGAGGTCGAGCGGGAGGCGCGCCTCGTGCGGCTGCAGCGGGAGCTCGAGGAGAAGGCGCGACTCCTCGGCGAGCGCAACCGCGCCCTCGCCGGGGCGCGCGAGGAGGCGCTCGAGGCGGCGCGCGCGAAGAGCGAGTTCCTCGCGAACGTGAGCCACGAGATCCGCACCCCGATGCACGGGATCCTCGGGTTCGTCGACCTCCTCCTCGAGACTCCCCTCGACGCCCGCCAGCGCGAGTACCTCGAGACGGTGAAGGCCTCCGGGGAGGCGCTCCTCACCGTCCTCAACGACACGCTCGACTTCTCGAAGGTCGAGGCGGGGAAGGTCGACCTCGAGGAGACGGAGTTCGACCTGCGGGAGCTGATCGACGGGGTGGGGGACCTCTTCGCCCCGCGCGCGCAGGAGAAGGGGCTCGAGCTGGTCTACCGGACCACCCCGGGCGCCTGGCCTTTCCTCTTCGGCGATCCCACGCGCCTGCGCCAGATTCTGCTCAACCTCGTCGGGAACGCGATCAAGTTCACGGAGCGGGGGAGGGTCGAGCTCCTCGCCGAGGTCTCCGACGCGCTCGAGAACAAGGCGGACGTCCGCTTCATCGTCCGCGACACGGGGATCGGCATCCCCCCCGAGCGCCTGAGCGCCCTGTTCCAGCCTTTCACCCAGGTGGACGGCTCGACGACCCGCCGCTACGGCGGGACGGGTCTCGGGCTCGCGATCTCCAAGCGCTTCGTCGACCTGATGGGAGGGACGATCGAGGTCGAGAGCCGGCCGGACGAGGGGAGCACCTTCACCGTCGAGGTCACCCTCCCGAAGCAGGACGGGCGCGACTTCGCCGACCTCGGCGGTCTGCGCGCCCTCGTCCTGGTCGAGGACCGGCAGGAGAGCCATTCGCTGCGCGCCCTCCTCCGGACCCTCGGCTGCCGAGTCTCCCCCTTCACCCGCGGCGCGAAGGCGGCCGCCGCTCTCCTCGAGGCCGCGCAAGAGGGGAACCCCTTCCGCGTCGCCCTCATCGACCAGGGGGTCCCCGGTTCGGAGTCCTCCGCCTTCCTCGATGCGCTCCGGGGGAGCCCGGCGACGGCTCCGACCTCCCTCGTCCTCCTCGCCGCGGGGCGTTCGACCGGGGGAAGCCTCCGTCCGAGGGAGGGGTACGTCGCCGTCCTGCAGCGGCCCGTCCGGACCTCCCCGCTCCGCGAGGCCCTCGTCCTCGCCGCGGGCGCCGGGGCGAAGGCGGAGGCCGAGAAGGTGGAGGGAGGCCTCCTCGCCCCCTCCCGCCCGCTGCGGCTCCTCCTCACGGAGGACGACCCCGTCAACCGGCGGCTCGCGGCCGCGATGCTCTCGAAGGGGGGCCACCGGATCGACTTCGCGGTCAACGGCCGGGAGGCGGTCGAGGCGACCGCCCGCACGCGCTACGACGTCGTCCTGATGGACGTCCAGATGCCCGAGATGGACGGATTCGAGGCGACGGCGGAGATCCGCAAGCGCGAGCAGGGAACCCGGGATCGGGTCCCGATCGTCGCGATGACCGCGAAGGCGATGAGCGGGGACCGCGAGCGCTGCCTCGCGTCCGGGATGGACGGATACCTCACGAAGCCGATCCGGGCCGCGGACCTCGGCAACGAGCTCGCCCGCTTCTGCCTCCCGCCGGGGGCCGTCCCGGAGCCTCCGCGCCCGGAGTCCCGCCCCGCCCCGCCGGCCGTCTTCACGGCCGAGGAGGCCTCGAAGGACCCCGCCGACGCCATCATCGAGCGGCTGCGGGAGCTCGGCATGCTCGAGGATCTCGCCGTCCTCGGCGAGACGGTCGGGCTCTTCCTCGCGGGAGCCGAGCAGGGGCTCGCCGAGCTCAAGCGCGCCGCCGACCGGGCGGACGCCCCCGCGTCCGAGCGGCTCGCGCACCGGTTGAAGGGGGCCGGGCTCAACTTCGGGGCGAGGCGCTTCGGGGACCTCGCCGGGATCGTCGAGGAACAGGCGGCGACGGGGCAGCTCGACAGCGTCCCCCGGCTCCTCGACCTCCTCGTCAAGGAGTTCACGGGGGTGCGCGCCGCGGCGAGTGCGCTCCTGCCGGAGAAGGAGGAGATCGAGAAGGGCGGGGCTTCCTAGAGCGCGGGGTTCGCCCCTCGCCCCTCGCCCGCGACCGGCTCCGGCTCCGCCTCGGCGGGCTCGATCCTCCCCCGGCCTTCCCGGAAGCGCTCCTCGAGCCCGCGCAGGAGCGGCTTCACGCGGATCCGGTCGCCCGGGGACATCCGGTCGACGAAGAGCACCCCGTCGAGGTGGTCCCCCTCGTGCTGGACGACCCGGGCGAGGAACCCGCTCGCCTCCTCCGTCGCCGCCTTCCCGTCGAGGTCGGCCGACTCGAAGAACACCGTCTCCGCGCGCGCGATCTCGGCGTAGACCCGCGGGAAGCTGAGGCACCCCTCCTCCCCCCAGACCTCCCCCTTCCTCCGGAGGACCCGGACGTTGACGAGGACCCGCTCCGCCTCGCGCTGGTTGCGGTCGCCGGTCGGGTTGAGGACGAGGAGCCGACGGCCGTCCCCGACCTGCGGGGCGGCGAGCCCCACGCCGCGCGCGCGGTACATCGTCTCGAGCATCTCGCGCGCGAGGCGGCGCAGATCCTCGTCGAAGCGCTCGACGCGCGAGGTGGGCTTCCGGAGGATCGGGTCGGGGTAGAGGACGATCTGCAAGTCGGGGCTCTTTCGTCGCGGGGAGAAGAACGAATGTAGTCCCCGCGCGGAGGCCGCGGTAGGGGTCGCGCCCGCTCCGCGCTCCCGCTATCTTCCCCGGCCGTCCACCCTCCGCGGGGAACCGAACGCCGTGATCGACAAGTTCGAAGGCTGCCTCCTCGGCCTCGCCGTCGGCGACGCGCTCGGCGGGCCGCTCGAGTTCCTGACGCGGGACCAGATCGGGATCCGCCACGCGACGGTGACGGAGATGCTCGGCGGCGGGTGGCTCGACCTGCGCCCGGGGGAGACGACGGACGACACGGCGATGGCCCTCGCCCTCGCCGAGAGCCTCGTGGCGAAGAAGGGCTTCGATCCCGCCGACGTGATCCAGCGCTACCTCCGCTGGTACCGCACGGGGCCGAAGGACATCGGGAACACGATCCGCGCGGCCCTGCGCCACGTCGACGACGGGGGGGACTGGAAGGAGGCCGCCGTTCGGGCGAGCGAGATCGTCCGCGGCGAGACGGCCGGGAACGGAGCGATGATGCGCTGCGCGCCCCTCGCTCTTCTCCGCCACCGAGACCTGAACGCCCTCGTCCGCGACTGCGCGGCCGAGGCGCGCCTCACCCACCTCGATCCGCGGGCGGGGGCGGGCTCGGCCGCGCTCGGGGTGACGATCGCCCTCGCCCTCCAAGAGACCGACCGGAAGAAGATCCTCGACCGCGCCTTCGAGGCGCTCGAGAACAACGCCGACGGCGTCGCGAACCTCCTCCCCGACGTCGCGACCAAGCGAGAGGGGGAACTGCGCCCCGAGACCTTCGTCCTCGACAGCCTCGAGGTCGCGCTCTGGCACTTCCTCCGGGCGAAGAACTTCGAGGAGTGCCTGATCAAGATCGTCAACACGGGCGGCGACGCCGACACGATCGGCGCCATCGCGGGGGCGCTCGGGGGCGCCTACTGGGGCGTCGGCGCCATCCCGACGCGGTGGCTCCGGACGATCCAGGAGCGCACGACGATCAAGGCGCTCGCCCGCGACCTCCTCGCGCTCGCGGCGGGGTAGGGGGGGACGCCGCCGCGCCTGGGTCCCCGGGGCTTCGAGGGACGCCTCCACCCTTGTATCCTTCCGACGTGGATCTCCCCGAACGGATCGGGATCGACCCCGCCATCCGCGGTGGCGCGCCGGTCGTCGCCGGGACGAGGATCCCGGTCTACGCCGTTGTCGAGCTCGCGGCCGCCGGCAAGCGCTTCGACGAAATCCGGCGCGACCACTATCCCTCGCTGAAGGAGGAGGACATCCGCGCGTGCCTCGAGTACGCGGCGCGGGTCCTGAAGGACGAGGATCTCCACGCCGCCTAGACTCCTCTCCGACGAAGACGTCTACGAGGTCACCGTCCGTAGGCTCGTCGAGCGTGGTTTCGACGTCGAGAGGGCAACGGTGGCCGTCGGGCCGGGCGCCTCCGACGACCGCGTCTGGGCGGCCTGTCGCGAGAGCGGTCGCGCTCTCGTCACCCGCGACAGGGGCTTTTCCATCCGCGTCGTCAGGTCGCGTTCCTCGGTGCCCGCCGTGCTCCTCCTCCGCCTCCGTCCTGAGACAGAAGAGGCGGTCGCCCGCCAGTTGGAGAGTCTTCTCCGGAGCCATCCGGGACCGTGGACCGATTTCGTGGCCTCGGTGTCCGAAGGGGGGTATCGGATCCGCAGGAGATGAAGGGAGCGGGGCGACCTCGCCGAGCCAAGGCCGAGCGGGGAAGGAACTCCCGAAGAGGGGCGGAGATTTCGAGGAATGAGGCCTCGGGTGTCCGAGGGGCGGACCTGGACCGATTCCGCGAGTCGCGGGATTCTCCTGGCGAAGGCCGTGTCACCCCTTCCGACCGATCCCCGCTGGTTGCTCGAGCACGGGACGTTCATCCGCGCACTCGCGCGCAGTCTCGTCCGGGACGATCCCCGGGCGGACGACGTGGCCCAGCAGACCTTCCTCGCCGCGCTCGAGCATCCCCCACGCCGCGACGAGGCTCCCCGTTCCTGGCTCGCGAAGGTGCTTCGCAACTTCGCGCGGCGCTCCGCTCGGGACGAGCTCCGCCGGACGCGCCGCGAGGAGGCGATCGCGCGCCCCGAGGCCGGCCCCTCGACGGAGGAGATCGTCGCGCGCGAGGCGACGAGACGGCGGGTTCTCGAGGCCGTCCTGGCGCTCGAGGAGCCCTACCGCTCGACCGTCCTCCTCCGCTTCTATGAGGAACTCCCACCTCGGGCGATCGCAAGGAAGCTCGGGGTCCCTGTCGAGACGGTGCGCACTCGCCTCAAGCGGGCGATCGAGAGCCTCAGAGCACGCCTCGACGTGGAATGGAACGGGGATCGTCGGGCGTGGTGCCTGGCGCTCGGCCGGCTCGCGTTTCCTGCGGGGAGGGGTGCGGTGTCCGCAGCCCTGGCGGGAGTCATCGCGATGAAGGTTTCGACGAAGACCGTGGCCGCGGCGGCGCTCCTCCTGGCGCTCGGATTCGTGCTCTGGCCGAAGGGCTCGGCTCCGCACCCCACCATCGAACGGGGGGGGACGGCCGTCGCCGGGTCAGGGAAGGCGCCGGCAGTCCTCCCTGGGGAGTCGGGCGAGAGCCGGCAGCAGGACTCGGTATCGAATTCCTCGACGGATGGGGACCGCCGAGCCGTGACCGTGGAAGGATCCTTCGCGCGGGGGGTCGTGCTCGACCAGTCCGGACGTCCAGTCCCGGGAGCGCGGGTCGTCTCCTATCCCGAGACCCTCCGGCGCGCCGTGCGCTCGTCGGACGCAGCTCCTGGGTCGGAGCCTCTCTCGGCGGCGGAGACCGACCGGGATGGAAGATTCCAAGTCGCGCTTGCAGGGAAGGCCCCTCGGTTCGGCTTGTTCGTGGATGCAGATGGTCTCTCTCCGACCGCCGTCGACGCCGTACGGCCCCGCGACGAGCGCTCCGTCACGCTCGATCCGGCTCGTACCCTCGAGGGGACCGTCAAGGACCGCGCGGGTCGTCCGGTCCCCGGCGCCCTCGTCCGGTGGCTCGGCCTGGTGGGGGCGGTACGGGTCGAGCGCGAGACGAGCTCGGGAGCGGACGGCGGGTACCGGGTCGAGGGGATCCCGTCTGCTCGCGCAGGCTCCCCGTCGAGCGGCGGGGGATGCTGGTGGATACACGTCCGCGCGGACGGATTCGCTCCGCTCACGGTGGAGAGACACTCCGACCGGGATGAAGGGAAGGGAGACGCCCGCTTCGACCTCGTCCTCGTCCGCGGGGCGACCTTGCGGGGGCGGGTTCTCGACGCCGAGGGCGGATCCCCGGTTTCGGAGGCGCGAGTCGTCCTGTGGTCCGATGAGGGAGCCGGCGGTCTCACCCTGGGGGGTCGCTGGGTCTCGACCTCGGGGGGCCCTGGATCGCTCGGCGAGGCTCGCTCCGCTGCCGATGGTTCCTTCGCCTTCGAGCATGTCCCCTCCGAAGGGTTTCATCCCCCCGCGGGCTTGGGAGTCGGGGAGCGAGGGATGAGGCTCGGTTACGTCGGAGCGAGCGCTCCCGGCTACGCGCCCTCCGGCGAGGAGGTCTTCCTCATCGAGGACGGCGGCGTCACGGAGGCGGAGGTTCGTCTCTGGCCGGCCGCCTCGATCCGGGGCCGCGTGGTCGACGGTTCGGGAAGGCCCGTGCAGGGCGCGCAGGTGTGGGCGTACTGGCCGCAACGGAAACGCAACTGGTTTCCAGACCGGGCGGCGAATCCGACCTGCGAGACGGACGCGGAGGGGGCCTACTCGATCGGGGACGTGCACGTGACGCGCGCGCCCGCGCCGGTTCGGGTCCGCGCCACGGTTCCGGGTTCGGAAACTGGGGCAGAACTCGACATCGCCCTCCGCGCCGGGGAGGACGCTCGGATCCCCGATATCCGGATCCGGACGGATCCCTGCGCGGATCTGGCCGTGACGGATCAGACAGGGGAACCCGTCTGGGGGGCCGTCGTCTCCGGACTCCCCGTTCGATTGACCGTTCAGGACACGATGACCGACGAGCGGGGTCGCGTCCGCCTCTTCTTCCCTGAGTGGCGCGTTCGCCAGGGATCGCTTTCCGTCGTCGTGCGCGCTCCGGGCTTCGCCGCAGCGCCGAGCCCCGCGTTCCTCCCTTCTCCCGAGGCCCCGCCGGAGGTGCGGGTCGTGATGGGGCCCGCGCACCGCGTGGCGGGACGCGTCACCTTCGGCGACGGCTCGCCTGTGGAGGGCGCGCGGGTGCACGTCCTCGACCCCGCCCTCTCTCCGGAGGAGGTCACGATCCCGATGCTCCTCCCCTACGCGGGTCCCGACCTGCCCGCCCTGCGCCGCTTCGGTTCGGCCGAGTCGGGGCAAGACGGTCGATTCGAGATTCCCGAACTGCCGGACGGCCCCTACAACGTCGTCGCCTTCTGGTCGGACGCGCGGGCCGGGGAGAAGCCTCGTGAGTTGCGCGCGACGGCTCGAGGGGTCGGCAGCGATGCGGCGAACGTCGTCCTGCGCCTCCCGGTCGGCCCTCGGAAGGAGGAGGTCCGCGTCGCGCTCGAGGGCGCAGTCGCCGAGGCGGAGACCGGAGTGCCGCCCATCGAGTTCCGCGCCTCGCTCTCGGCCGCTCGCCGGACGATCTGGGGGGAGAAGACGAGTCCGGGCCGGTTTCGTTTCGACGCCCCTCCGGGAATGTGGACACTCCGGGTGGTGGCCGAGGGCTTCCTCGAGTCGGAGCGCCCTGGAATCGAGCTCGTCTCCGGCGTTTCCCACGACCCGATTGAAGTCACGCTCGATCGAGGAGCGCGAGTCCGCGGCGTCGTCCGCGCGTCGGGCGGAGGGCTTGAGGACGTCGTCGTCCAGTTCCGGGAGAACGGCCGGGCCGATGGGCCGCGCGCACGGGTCGGGAAGGACGGCTCCTACGAGGCGACCGGATTCCGGCCGGGTCGGTACCGGGTCGAACTCGAGACCTATCGATTCCGCGGCGAGCCGTACTTCGCGCCCTCGCAGCCGCATGAACTCGTCGTCGGGGAGACGGAGCGAACGCTGGTCCTCGATCTCGAAGCGGTCCCGTCCGGGCAGCTCTGGGTCCGCGTCCAGTGCGGGCGGCTCGCTCCCCCCGAATGGGACAACCGCGACACATCCGAGGAACAACGCCAGAGGACCGAGGCCGCCCGACTCGAGGTCCGGGACGGGCAGGCGCGGACCCTGTGGCTCTGGGTCGGCCTGATGGACGGATCCACCTACGTGACGAATCTCCCCGCGGGCGAGTACAGGGTTCACCTGGAGTTTCCGGGCGCCGCTCCGGTCGAACGGGAGGTGAGGGTGGAAGAGGGGAAGCGGGTCGACGTCGAGCTCGAGGCTCCGTAGGAGCGCGAGGACGGCTCCGCTCCAGCCTTCAGGCTGGCGGCGGATGGGACCGCTTTTCCTCGCCGTCGACGGCCCTCGTCCAGGCGGCGCCAAAATCGCCCCCATCGGCGTGGAGCCAGGAGATACCGCCCGCGGGATCGAGCTGGATTCGGAGCCGGCCTTCGTGGACTGCCGCGTGGTGCGTCGTGCAGAGGACGACGAGGTTCTCGGGCCGGTGATCGCCGCCCCGGGAGCGCCAGCGGACGTGATGGACGTCGGCCCAGAGGGAGTTGCGGCACTCCGGGGCACGACAGCGGCCGCGATCGCGGAGCCACACGGCGCGGCGGATGCGGGGAGGGATCGACCGGGAGCGGGAGGCGCCGCTGCGCAGGTCGATCCTCTCGGCGTCGCAGGCGGCGACGTCCGCGAGGCCGCGACCCACGTGGGTCGCCCCGGGGGACCCGCCCAGTTCGGTCTCCCCGCAGGCCTCGCACTGGTAGAGCACCCACTGGAAGGGGGGCGCGGTCGGGCGCTGGTCCGCCGGGGGGGCCTGACCCTCCTGGCGCGCGCGGCCGAGGAGCGCGGTGGCGAAGGCGACGACCGCCTCCTCGAGCGAGCCCGTCTCCCGACGGAGGCGGCGGAGCGCCTCCGTGAGGAGGGCGTGGGCCTGGACCGAGACCCGGAGGATGAACGGCAGCTCCTCGGGGGCGTCCCTCGGCGCCGGGCGCGAGCGGGCCTCGGGGGGCGTGTCGCCGTAGCGGGCGCGCTCGACGAGGGACTCGAGGGCCCAGGCGGGGAGGCGGCGGGACTCGTCGAGCCACCCGGTCTCGGTCTCCGGGGACGCGATGCGGCAGAGCGCGCGGACCTTCGCGAGGGGAAGCTCCCCCGCCTCGAAGGCTCCCGCGATGGCCGGCAGGCGGGAGAGAGGCTCCGCGATCTCGAGGAGCCGCGACGTCTCGGCCGGCGAGAGATCCGCGGCGAGGGAGGCGTAGTGGAAGACGTCGGCGAAGCCGCGCGCCTCGGCGAGGCCGCGGTCCCGGACGTCGCGCAGGCAGGCGGCGAGGGCGCGCTCGGCCCGCCGCCGGCGCCGGTGGGCGGCGCGGACGCGGCGGTCGAGCTCCTCGGCGCCGGGGAGCGGCTCCGGCATGCCCTTCCTCCTCTCCCGCGCGCCCGGGGATGCGGGCGGGGCCGTGCTCTTAGTCGCGGTCGCGGCGGCCGCAAGGCCCGCCCGCGTTGACCCCCCTCCGGGCGACGGCTAGCATCCTCCGCCCGGAATCCCGGCCGTCCGGTCCGGGGTCGAAGGGGAAGAGGGCGCCTCCCGGATCTCCTCGGGGGCGGAGCCCCTCCCCGGATCGATGGACACCTCCCACCACATCGAGAAGGCCGAAGAGGCCATCCGCCGCAAGAACTTCGAGTTCGCGGTGACGCTCTACCGCCAGCTCCTCGAGATCCGCCCCGACGACGGGGTGGCGAGGCGGGGACTCCACCGGGCACTGCGGCAGCGCCACGAGTACCGGCCGACGCCGAAGGCCCTCGCTCTGGTGACGGGAGCGCTCCCCCGGTTCATCGGCCGGCTCTACCTCCTCTCGAGGAACGCGAAGCGGGCCGCCTCCGCCTACGAGCAGGCCTTCGCCCTCGATCCGAGGAACTCGGGGCTCGGCTACCGGGTCGGGGACTGCCTCGAGAAGGCGGGCTGCAACGACTCGGCGCTCGCGGTCTTCGAGACCCTCGCCGACGCCGACGCGGGGGCGATCGAGGCGATGAAGCGAGCGGGGGCCCTCGCCTACAAGAAGCGCGACCTCCCGAAGGCGCTCGGGTTCTACGAGCGGGTCCTCAAGGCCCAGCCGCTCGACCAGGACGCGCTCAAGGCCCGGAAGGACCTGACCGCGGAGGGGGCGCTCGCGCGGGGGCGATACGAGACGGCGCGGTCCTCCCGCGAGCTCGTGAAGGACAAGGAGTCGATGCGGGAGGCCGAGCGCGGACACCGGGTCGTGCGGTCGGCGGAGGAGATCGCGGACGAGGTCACGCGCCTGACGGCGGAGCGCGCGAAGAACCCCAAGGACCCCAAGATCGCCGAGGCCCTCGGGCGCGCGCTCGTCGACCGCGGGGACCTCGACGGGGCGGTCGCCGCCCTCGAGGAGGCCGCGGGGCTCGCGCCGGCCTCCTACGAGACGCGCGTCGCGCTCGGGGACGCGAAGATCCGCCGGGCGCAGGCGGCGGTCGAGGTTGCGCGGTCCGGGAAGGGGGACGCGGCGCGGACGGCGGAGCTCGAGAAGGCGCGGCTCGCCGTCGAGGTCGAGGAGGTCGGCTGGAGGGTCTCCGCCCACCCGACCGACATGGGGCTGCGGGTGCGGCACGCCCGGCTCCTCGAGGAGGCGGGCCGCCTCGACGAGGCGATCTCGGAGTACCAGAGGGCGGGGGGGGACCCCCGCTGGAAGAACGACGCGACGCTGGGGCTCGGCCGCGCCTTCGAGCGCAAGGGGCTCCACGACCTCGCCCGCAAGCAGCTCGAGCGCGCGCTCGAGGCCGTCGGGGCGTCCGACGCGCGAGCGAAGGAGATCCTCTATTCCCTGGGGGCGCTGTGCGAGAAGCTCGGCGCCCGGGACGATGCGCGCGGCTACTACGCCCGGATCTACGAGGTCGACATCGGCTTCCGGGACGTCGCGGCGAAGATGGAAACCCTGAAGACCGGATAGGAGAAGCAGATGGCTCACCTCGCGTCGGCGTGGAAGAACATGCGGAAGTCGGCGAAGCGGCGCCAGTGGAACAAGGCG
>CBRGOK010000056.1:0-11191 GCA_967798035.1 uncultured bacterium | reverse complement strand
GGAGGAGCGACTCCCCCTCGATCATCGCCCCTCCCTCCGGCGTCGGCTCGACGAAGGGCGGCGGCACCGCGCCGAAGAGCCGCTCCTCGGCGGGCGGCAGGGGAGGGAAGGGGAAGTGCGGCTCCGTCTGGTACCAGAAGGCGACGCTCGACCAGTTGTCGGACCGGTCGTTCCCGTGGCCGTGCTCGCAGGCGTAGCGGAGGGAGCTCCGGAAGGGGATCGGATCGGTCGCGTGGAACCTGTAGACCGCGTGGCGGCAGCCGCGCTTCTCCTCCTCGAGCCGCGGGCTCCCGAGGTAGGGGGAGGAGAAGACGGCGCGGAAGTTCCACGCCCCGCAGAAGTAGTCCTCCGTGCCGGTGCCGAGGAGCGCCCCCGCCTCGTTCCCGTCGACGAGGATCCGGTCGTCCCCCTCCCCCCACCAGCCGTGCGCGGTCTGCTCGACGGCGAGGTGGACGCCGAGGAGGTGGCCGCGCCCGCCCGCCTCGGCGAAGACGTAGTCCTCCCCCAGCTTGCACGGGAAGCGCTGTCGGTACTGCGCGTGGAGATAGCCGGTCTCCTCGGGGACCGCGCCCATGCGGGCCGCGTCGACGTAGAAGTAGAAGGCGTTGCAGCGGGTCTTCCCCTCGTTGCGGACCGTCAGGCGGGCGCTCTCCGCGAAGGGCATCGGGAGGAAGCAGTTGAGGCCGAGCTGCGGCGCGACGGCGAAGAACGCGGAGGAGTAGAACGTGCGCTTGTCCCCGCCGTGACCGAGGCCGAAGAAGTCGCCGATCGGAGCCTCGATCGAGGGGCTCGCCTCCCCGTCCCACCACGCCCGCAGGACGAGCTTCTTCAGGTAGGCCTCCTCGTTCATCGCGATCGTGAACCAGAGGTGGGTGATGCAGCCGGGGCCCTCGAACCTCGCGAGCTCGATCTCCTCCCCGGGCTCGATCCGGCGGGCGTCGGCGTTCCCCCCGCTCGGGTCGCTCGAGGAGGCGCGCACTGTCTCGTAGTCGCGCAGGAGGGCGAGGCCGAGGCCCGGCGGATAGTCCGGCGCCGGCAGGCGCATCTCGAGGGGGGGCTCCGTCCGGCACGCGAGCGGGGCGAGGAGGAGGAGGAGGAGGGGGGCGCGTCGCATGGACTCGTCGGGGCGCGGCGGGATCGTGCGGAACGAGGCCCCGGGCCGCAACGCTGGCCCGCCGCCGCCCGGCTCCGTAGGCTCCGCGCGCCTCGTGCGGCGCGCGCTCCTCACCCCGCTCGGCCTCCTCCTCGGGCTCGCCGTCGGCTTCGCCGCCGGGGCCGGCGAGGTCGCGTTCCTCGGCTCCCTCGCGCGCCTCCTCGAGCCGGTCGGGCGGATCTTCCTCGCCCTCGTCCAGATGGGGGTCCTCCCCCTCGTCGCCACGGCGGTCGTGCTCGCCGTCGCGCGGCTCCGGGACCTCGCGGGACTCGGCCGGATCGGCGCGCGCTTCGGGATCTTCCTCGGCGCGACCCTCCTCGTCGCGGGGGCGGTCGGGGTCGCCGTCGGCTCGATCCTCCTCCCTCTCCTCCCCCTCTCCCCCGAGACCGTCGCCCGCATCCGGGGGATGGGGGAGGCGCGGGAGGCCACGGCCCCGCCCGGCTTCGCCGAGTTCCTCGTCGGCCTCGTCCCCGACAACCCGGTGAAGGCGGCCTCCCAGGGCGCGCTCCTCCCCCTCGTCGTCTTCTGCGTCCTCTTCGGCCTCGGCCTCGCGCGGGTCGAGGAGGAAAAGCGGGCGCCGCTCCTCGCCCTCCTCGAGTCGACGATGCGCGTCGTCGGGCGGATCTTCGGGTGGGCCCTCTCCCTCTCCCCGATCGGGATCTTCGCGCTCGCCGCGTCCGGGACGGCCCGGATCGGCCCCGCCGTGCTCGCGAACCTCGGCTGGTTCGTCCTCGTCGTCCTCGTCGCGCTCGCCTCCTTCGCCGTGCTCGGCCTCGCCCCCGCCGTGCGGTTCGTCGCGGGGGTGCCGATCCGGACCTTCGCGCGAGCCGCCTTCCCCGCCCAGGCCGTCGCCTTCTCGACGACCTCCTCCCTCGCCTCCCTCCCCGCCCTCCTCGAGGCGGCGGGGAAGGGGCTTGCGCTTCGCCGGGAGGTCCCCGACCTCGTCCTCCCCCTCGCGGCCTCGATCTACCGCAGCGGGAGCGCCGTCTTCATGGCGGTCGCCGCCCTCTTCGTCGCCCGCCTGGAGGGGATCGAGGTCTCCGCCGGGAGCCTCGCCCTCCTCGTGCCCGTCGCGGCTCTCGCCTCGATCTCGGTCCCGAGCGTCCCCTTCGGCGCGTTCGCCGCGATGGCGCCCGTCGTCGAGGCGGCGGGCGCGCCGATCGCCTCGATGTGGCTCCTCCTCCCCGTCGACCGCATCCCCGACATGTTCCGGACCGCGGTGAACGCGACCGGCAGCCTCGCCGCGGCCGCCGCGCTCGGGGCGAGGGAGGAGGAGGGCGCTAACAACGGCGCCGGCCCGTCCGTCTAGGGACTCGCCTGCGGAGTCGACACCATGAACCCCACCGCGATCGTGCGCGCGCTGGCCATCCTCCTCTCGCTCCTCGCATCGGCGGCGGAGGCCGCCGGGTCCACGCCCGGCTCCCCGCCGGTCTACCGGATCGGCGTCGTGGGGGGCGGCTGAAGCGCGAACAAGAAGGTCCGTGAGACCTTGGGCGCGCTTCCGGCAGTCGCGAAGGTCGCCTACGACTGCAAGACGGCGACCGTCACGATGAAGGAGGGGGGGACGCTGACGGAGGCGACGGCGAAGGGGGCCCTCGAGAAGAAGGGCTTCAAGATGTCCCGCTTCGAGCCCGGCGCCCCGCCGACGGTGGCGGTCTACCTGTTCCGCGCGCGCGAGGTCGGAGCCGGCGGCCGCGAGGCGCTCGCGAAGCGGCTCCGGGAGCGGTTCCCGGACGCGCGGAGCGTCGAGGTCGACAGCGGCGGCTACGCCGTCCTCGAGATGAGCCCCGGCAAGGCGACGACGAAGGCGGAGATCGCGGAGGCGCTGGAGGCCGCGGGATCCTCCCTCGCGGGCCTCGGGCGCGAGGACTGGCCCGTCTCGAGCGTCGCCTACGTCGGGCGCGTCGAGGGAGGGAGCGACCCCGTCGCGCTCGACGAGGTTCGCGAGGCGCTGCGGAGGCTCGAGAAGGTCCTCGCCGCCCAGGTCTTCGCCGAGGGGGGCGCCTTCCGGATCCGGTTGAAGGAGCCCTGCGACCGGATCGAGGCGGCGGTGAAGGACGCCCTCGGCGCGAAGGGGTACGCGGTCGCCGGGTTCGGGCGCGCCTCGACGTGAGGCGGGGCCCTACCCGATCACGGTCTGGACCATGTCCGTGAGGGTGAACGGGATGTTGAAGGGCACGCTCGAGCACCCTCCGGGCGTGAGGAAGTTCCCTCCCTGGACCCAGACCGCCACTCCCACCAGCACGGGGGCGCAGGGGATGTCCGCGCTGAAGGACGGCCCGAACGTGATCGCGCTCAGGGAGGCGTTCAGGCGGCACCCCTCGGGACAGAGCGGGATCCCGACCGGAAGCCCGAGCCACATGAAGGAGTTCGCCGCCTCCCCCATCGTGAAGCTCACGGTCCCTCCGAGGACCGGGTCCCCCGACGGGGTCATGGTGGAGAAGGGGGCTCCGCCGCACCCGACGGAGAAGACGGTGAATCCCCCCGCGGTGGAGGAGTTCTGGGTCGCGACGACGTTGTCGACGTACCAGCCGCGGTAGCCGTTGAACATCTGGTCGAGCGTGTCGAACCGGAAGCGGTGGCGCCAGGGACCGCCCGGGACGCCGCACACCACCGCCGTCAGGGTGGAGGGAGCCGACGGGCACGCCGCGTTCCCGAGGAGCTGCGCGACCACCCCGTAGGAGGCCGCGCTCTCCGACTTCGCCTCGACGAAGCACTGGTCGAAGGACCCCGTCCCGGCACCCTCGGTCTCCTTCGCGTAGTCGAACGAGAGGGAGAGGCTCGCGTTCGCCGGGGAGGCGATCGGCGGCGACTCGATCGCTCCCGCGTTCCCCGCGGCCCCCGTGGCGTAGTCGTAGAAGCCGAGGTCCCCCTGGTTGTAGGCCGCCGCGTAGGTCCCCATCGACGCGGGGATCGGGACCAGGTAGTCGCAGTCGAATTCGGCGTGCCAGAGGGTGGCAGTGGGGACGCCGTCCGCGTCCGTCTCGACGTAGGCGCCGAGGCTCGCCCCCTCGAAGTTCTCCGCGAAGACGACGACCTGGGCGGGAGCGGTCGTGGGGAAGGCGAGCGCCGGGGCTCCAAGCATCGCCGCGAGTCGCATCGTTCGACGCATCTCACACCTCCGTCAGGGGGCCGCGACGTCGGCGGAGAGGGGCGCCTGCGTCCGGACCCGTCCACTCGAACGCCCTCGCGCGCGGCCCGCGGGGACCGCGTCCCTCCCTGCGAGGGAAGCGCGCGGGGAAGGCTACTCAGGAACCCCGTCCGCGCAACCCCGGGCCCGGAAAGACCGCGGGCGCGGCGGGAAGCCGCGCCCGCGGAGGCATGGTGGGTCGAAGGAGATCAGCCGATGGTCACGGCGACCGTGTCCGTCAGCGTGAAGGGGATTCCGAAGGGGATCAGGCCGCACCCGCCTGGGGCGAGCACGTTTCCGCCCTGGACCGAGATCGTGCCGCCGATCAGCGAGGTGTCGCACGGCACGGGGACGACGAGCAGGGGCCCGGGGAGGAGGATCGACAGGGCGGCACCGAGCGTGCACCCGGCCGGACAGAGGGGGGCGAACGCGGGGGGCCCGAGCCAGATGAGCGGGTTCAGCGCGGAGCCCATCGCGAAGGAGACCGTCCCGCCGATCACCGGGTTCCCGCCGGGGGTGAGGACGGAGAAGGGGGGGCCGCCGCATCCGGTCGGGCTAGTCACGAAGCCCCCCGCCGTGCCGGGTCTCTGCGTGGCGACCACGTTGTCCACGTACCAGCCGCCGTAGGTGTTGAGGACGGAGTCGACCGTGTTGAAGCGGAAGCGGTGGAGCCAGGGTCCGCCCGGAACGTTGCACACCGACGTCGTCACCGAGGTGGGATTGAAGGGACAGATCGCGTTCCCGACGATCTGCATCACCACGCCGTAGGGGTTCGGGCCGGCGGGTCTCGCATCGACGAAGCACTGGTCGAAAGAGCCCGTCCCGCCCCCTTCCGTCTCCTTCATGTAGTCGAAGGAGAGGGTGAGGCTCGCGTTCGCCGCGGAGGGGATCACGGGGGACTCGATCGCTCCCGTGTTCGCGAATCCCGTCGCGGAGTTGTAGATCAGGATGTCTCCCTGGTTGTACGCGGCCGCGTTCGTCCCCATCGACGCCGGAATCGGGAGGACCGGGCCTCCCGGGGCCGGGGAGAGCATGAAGTTCGTCGCGGGGAAGACCGCGTTCGCGGGACTCAAGAGGGTCGGGTCGACGCCGACGAGGGCCCCGACACTCTCGACGCCGACGGTGGCGGTCCAGAGGTCGGCGCCCACGGCGAAGGTGGCGCCGTCGTACCGAAACTCGACCGCATCGGGGTTGAAGAAGTCCGCGGACGAGTGGAGGACGACCTGGAAGGTGGCGTTCTCCCCGCTCGCGTTGTTCGGGAAGTGCTGGATCGAGTTCCACTCGATGACCAGGTTGCCGGCGCCGTCGACGTCGTAGAGGACGGACCCCACGGCGCCCGTGTGGTTGTCGTCCCACCAGGCGGCGACGTAGTCGTTCGGCGTCGCGGCGGCCGGGATCCCGTCGTTCGTGAAGTCCGAGGCGGTCACGCCGCCGAAGGAGACGGGCCCGTTCGAGTCGACCCGGAAGGAGGCTCGCGCGGTTCCGAAGTAGGAGAAGGGGATCGGGAGTGGCGTGGCGAGCGAGAGCGAGTCGTCGACCCCTGCCCCGTGGATCAGGACCGCCGTCAGGCTGCCGACGATCGACGTGAAGGGGCCGGGCACGAGAGGCGAGACGGCGTAGGTCGGGGCGGCGCAGAGCGCCTCGCCGTGCCAGAGAGTGGCGGCGGGGACGCCCGCGGGATCCGTCTCAATGTAGGCGCCGAGCCCGCCTCCCTCGAAGTTCTCGGCGAAGACGACGGCCACCTCGCTCGCGACGACGTTGTCGACGGTCCAGCCCTGGTAGGCGTTCCCGACCCCGTCCACCGTGTTGAATCGGAAGCGGTGCTGCCAGGGGCCGGCGCCCGGGACCGCGACGGAGACTCCGAGGGAGGTCGGGCAGACGGAGTTCCCGGTGACCTGGGTGAGCACGGCGTAGACGCCCAGCGGGGGACGAGCCTCGACGAAGCACTGGTCGAAGGATCCCGAGCCGCCCCCTTCGGTCTGCTTCGTGTACTCGAAGGTGAGCGTCCGGACGGCGCCCGGTCCCGAGGGGATGACCGGCGACTCGATCGCTCCCGTGTTCGCCCCCACCGTCGCGTAGGTGTAGATCGCGATGTCCCCCTGGTTGTACGAGGCCGCGGTGGTCCCCATCGACCCGGGGATCGGCGTCACGCCGTCGCAGGAGCCCTCGCCGTGCCAGAGAGTGGCGGCGGGGACGCCGGCGGGATCCGTCTCCGCGTAAACGCCGAGTCCGCCCCCCTCGAAGTTCTCCGAGAAGGTGACGGCCTGACCCAGGACGGCCGGGGCGGCGGCGAGGACGAGATACGTCGATGAGAGAAGCTTCTTCCAGCTCATGAGCGGATACTCCTTCCGGGGATAGGGGTCGTCTGCGGGGAGGGCGCATCCGTCCGATCCCACCACCTAGATCTCCTCCGGCGCGACCGGTCGATCCCTCCAGGGACCCTCGTGCCTCCCGGGGAGGAGTACGCCTTCAGGCTAGGGGAGGGCCCGCGTTTCCGCAACCGTCTAGGAGAGCGCTCCTCAGGCCACCGCGACGATCGCGCGGCGCAGGACCACCTTCGCGAGGTGGATCTTGTAGCGGTTCTGCGACATCGGCTTCGCCGGGGCGAGGGCCGCCTCCGCGGCGGCCGCCGCGGTCTCGAGCGTGATCGGCTTGCCGAGCATCGCCGCCTCCGCCTCGTGGGCGCGCCAGGGGGCCGGGGCGACCGCGCCGAGGGAGCAGCGGATCCAGGCGACCTTCCCCCCCTGGACGTCCGCGGCGACGGCGGCGGCGGCGAGGGAGAAGTCGAAGGCGCCGCGCTCGCGGACCTTGACGAAGGCGCTCTTCACGCCGGGGGCGGGCTTGGGGAGCCGGACCCCCGTCACGATCTCGTTCGCCTGGAGCGTGTTCTCCCGGTACGGGTCGTCCTTCGGAAGGACGTAGAACTGCTTCGCCGGGTCGGCCTTCGCGTCGGGGGAGGCGGGGAGGATCGGAACCGGCCTCTCCCCACCCGGGCCGAGGATCCGGACCGAGGCGTCGAACGCGACGAGCGCGGTCGCGAGATCGCTCGGGTGGACGATGTAGCAGGGGGAGCCCCCGAGGATCGCGTGGAAGCGGTTCTCCCCCTCGACGGCGAGGCAGTTCGCCCCCCCCTTTCGGAGGCAGAGGTGGTCGCTCCGGTAGTACCAGCAGCGCGGGCGCTGGCAGAGCGACCCGCCGACCGTCGCCATGTTCCGGATCTGCGGGGAGGCGGTCTCGCGCGCGGCCTGCGCCAGGGCCGCGTAGCGCGCGAGGACGGAGGGGTGCTCCGCGATCGTCGCGATCTTCGCCGTCGCGCCGATCCGCAGGATCCCGTCCGCCCTCTCCTCGATCAGGTCGAGGCCGGAGACGCGCTTCACGTCGACGAGCCGGGAGGGGGAGAAGGTCCCGTCCTTCAGTTCCGTCAGGAGGTCGGTCCCCCCGGCGAGGATCGCCCCCTCGTCGAAGGTCTCGCCGAGGAGGGAGAGCGCCTCGTCGACCGTCCCCGGGGAGGCGTACTCGAAGGGCTTCATCGTCGATCTCCTCTAGGCGACGCCGAGGGCGGCGAGGACCCGGTCGGGGGTGAGGGGGAGCTCCGTGCACCAGACGCCCGTGGCGTGGTGGACGGCGTTCACGATCGCGCCCGCCGTCGGGATGATCGCGGGCTCGCCGATCCCCTTCGCCCCGACGCCGCTCACCATCCCGTCGGGGGGCCCGCAGAAGATCGTGGCGATCTCCGGCACGTCGGGGAGGAGGGCGAGGCGGTAGTCGTGGAGGTTGGCGTTGACGAAGTCGCCGAGCCGGCGGTCCAGGATCCGCTCGCTGTAGAGGGCGAAGCAGATCGCCTGGATCACCCCCCCCTCGACCTGGGAGGCGGCGAGCATCGGGTTCACGGGACGCCCGCAGTCGTGCGCCGCCACGACCCGCACCACCCGCACGACGCCCGTCTCGACGTCGACCTCGACCTCGACGAACTGGGCGCCGAAGGCGTAGATCGCGACTTCCCGGAACTTGTCGTGGAGGATACGTGTGCCGGAGCCGACGACGGGGCCGGCGTTGGCCTTGCGGACGACCTCGGCGAAGGGGATCCCTCCGGAGGTCTCCCCCTTCGCGCGGATGCGCCCCTGGGAGGCCTCGAGGTCCCCCGCCTCCTTCCCGAGGATCGGGGCGGCGAGCGCGAGGAGCTTCTCCTTCGCGTCGTGCGCGGCCTCTTGGACCGCGGGGGTGGCGGAAGGGGTGACGACGGAGCCGCCGGAGGAGCCGCCGAAGGGCGCGTCCGTGTCGCCGAGGGTGATCGAGACCTTCTCGATCGGGAGCCCGAGCTCCTCCGCCGCGACCTGGCAGAGGATCGTCTTCGTGCCGGTGCCGATGTCCTGCGTCCCGGTCCGGACCTCGGCCGTGCCGTCGGCGTTGACGACGCAGTCGGCCTTCCAGTTCGGGGCGCCCCCGCCCGGCCAGACCTGCGCCCCCATCCCGACGCCGCGCTTGAGAGGCCCCGGGTCCGAGCCGGGCTTCTTCTTCCGGAGCGCCTCCCAGCCGAACTGCTCGGCCCCCTTCGCGTAGCACTCCCGGAGCGGGTTCGTCGAGTAGGGCCGGCCGCTCGAGGGGTCCTTCTCCGCGAAGTTCTTGAGCCGCAGCTCGAGGGGGTCCATCCCGAGCTTCTCCGCCAGGCGGTCCATCAGGACCTCGAGGCCCGTCGCGCCCTGGACGTCCCCGGGCGCGCGCTGCGGTCGGGGGGGACCCGAGTTGATCTGGACGTTCGTGTGGACGACCCGGACGTTGGGGCAGGCGTAGAGGGAGGAGATCGGGCGCCCGCACCCCGAGCCGGGGGGGCCCGCCGAGACGAGCTCGAGGGCCGTGAGCGTCCCGTCCTTCCTCGCGCCGGCGCGCAGCTTCTGGCGGGAGGAGGGGCGGTGCCCCGTGTTGAGGAGGTCCTGGCGCCGCGTGAGGAAGATCTTCACGGGGCGGCCGAGGCGCTTCGCGAAGAGGGCGGCGATCACCGTGTAGCGGTCGAGCCCGAGCTTGCTCCCGAAGCCTCCCCCCATGAAGCTCTGGATCACCCGCACCTTGTTCTCGGGGATGCCGAGGGTGGCGGCGAGGCCGCTGCGGACGCCGAAGACCGCCTGGGTGGAGTCGTGGACGGTGAGGGCGTCCCCCTCCCACTTCGCGACGGAGCCGTGGGTCTCGAGGCAGGCGTGCGTCTCGACCGGCGTCGAGACGTCGGCGCCGACCTCGACCTCGGCCTCGGCGAACCCCTTCGCGACGTCGCCGCGCCCCTCGGGATCGCCCGTCCGCGCGTTCCCGTTCTCGTCGAGCTTCGGGGCGTCGGGCTTCAGGGCGTCCGCGACGTCGACGACGTGCGGGAGGACCTCGTCCGCCTCGAGGGACTCCGCGAGCGCCGCCACCCCCTCGCTCGCGGCCTCGGGGCTCTCCGCGACGACGGCGGCGAGGTACTCGCCGACGAAGTTCGGCGCGTCGGTGAAGAGCTTCGCGCCGCGGGTCCCGAACTTGTTCCCGTTCTCCGCGTCGCCGCCCGTCATCACGTCGAGGACGCCGGGCACCTTCCTCGCCGCGGCGGGGTTCACGCGCACCCCCCGCGCGCGGGGGTAGGGGCTCATCAGGATCGCCCCGACCGCCGTCCCGGGGAGGTTCAGATCGTAGGTGTACTTCGCGCGGCCGGTCGTCCGGAGGTAGCCGTCGACGCGGGGGAGGGGCTTCCCGGCGACCGAGAGCCGCGCGTCGGGCCCCCAGGTCGGGGCCTGCTCGGGGGGAGCGAACGGCGCGATCGCGGTCTCGATCTCGTGGTCGACCTCGTAGGAGACCTCGGCGTAGGTCGGGGGCTTGCGGGGCGCCACGGCTCACCTCCCCCCGCCGGCGAGCATCGCGGCGGCGGTCGTCGCGGCGCGGCGGATCTTCACGTAGGCGCCGCATCGGCAGAGGTTCCCCGACATCCCGATCCCCACCTGCTCGGGAGTGGGGTTGGGATGCTTGTCGAGGAGGGCCTTGAGCGCGACCACCTGGCCCGGCGTGCAGAACCCGCACTGGAACCCGTCGCACTCGACGAACGCGCGGGCCGCCGCATGCATCTCCCCCTCGGGAGCGAGCCCCTCGGCGGTCGTGATCTCGCTCCCCTCGCAGTCGATCGCGAGCGCGGTGCAGGCATAGATCAGCTTCCCGTCGCGGATCACGCTGCAGGCCCCGCACTCGGCGCGGTCGCAGACCTTCTTCGGGCCCGTGACGTCGAGGCGGTCGCGCAGGAGGTCGAGGAGGGTGACCCGGGGCTCGACCTCCCGCTTCACCTTGCGGCCGTTCACCGTCAGCTCGACGGGGACGGGCCCGGGGCCGCGGAGAGAGGAGCCCTTCTTCCCTTGCGCGGGGAGGAGCCGGGCGGGCGCGGCGGCCACGGCCGCGCCGAGCCCCACCGACTTCAGGAACGAGCGGCGGCTGAAGGAGCCGGACTTCCCGGGGGCGGGCTTTCGGGTCCGTCGCTTTCGGAGCATGGGCCGTCTCCCTCGGCTGGGGGACGCGGAAGTAAAGGAGAGAATAACGATCCGCGCGGCCGGCGCACCGGGGCTCCCGGCGCGCGCGCTCACCCTGTAGACTCGGGCGTCCGGCGAATGGACGGGTTCCGATCCTTCTTCGCTTTCCCCCCTTCCGGAGAAACGAGTATGAGGTGCGTCGTGTGGGTGTGGCGGGCGGCCTTCCTCTCGGCGAGCGCCGGGGCCGCGTACGGGCAGGGGCTCGAACTCCTCTACCCGAACGAGACCGACTTCACCGCGAACCGCGGGATCGAACGGCTGATCGATCTCGACGGGGACGGGCGGTTCGACTCCTGCGGGGAGCGGGTGGCGGACTTCGCCGCGCTGCAGAACACCCCCTGCCTCCTCAGCCAGACGGGCAACTCCTGCGCG
>CBRGOK010000055.1:0-11258 GCA_967798035.1 uncultured bacterium | reverse complement strand
CCTCCTTGTCGCGGGCGACGCGGAGCTGCGCGCGCGCCCGCTTGGCGCGCTCCCCGACGGGGAGGTCCCCGGGGTCGGTGAGGATCCCCATCGCGACCCGCACCTCCCGGCCGAACCGCCGCGCGGCGTTCCCGAAGGAGATCGCCGCGAGGCGCGGGGCGTCCCTCGCCGAGAGGCGCGCCATCGTGACGCCGATCGCGGCGGCGGCGAGGGCGTTCCGCTGCAGCTGCGTCGGGTCGATGTTGCGCAGGTCGTCGTCGCTCGAGTGGATGAAGTCGTCGGGCCAGTTCGTGAAGGTGAAGCCGGGCTTCCCGATCGGCGGGGCCGTGAAGCACTGGTGGTCCGTCGAGTTGTGGAAGGGGATGAGGCGCGCGTTGTAGCGGTGGCGGGAGCCGAGCCTCGCGAGGACCGGCCTCGTGAACGGGGAGAAGGCGCCGCGCGAGGCGTTGAGGTAGGAGGTGTTCCCCTCGACGAGCGCGCCGACGATCTCCTCGACGACGTCCTCCAGCACGTGGGCGCGCGCCCAGGGGAGGCGCGTCACGTTCTGGACGCGCATCGTCGTGTCGGCCTGGTTCGCCCCGACCATGTCCTGGTTCACGTCGCAGAGCACGCGCCCCACCTCCTCGGGATGCTCGGAGAAGAAGCGGTTCTCGCTCGCGATCTCCGTCGTCCACCAGAAGCGCATCGAGCGGCGCGGCCGGGGGAGCCGCCCCTCGGCGATGCAGCGCGCGAGGGCGCGGGCGACCTCGAGGGTGTTCGCGCACCCGCTCCCGTCGTCGTTCGCCGAGAAGCGCTCCTCCTGCAGGTGGGCCGTGAAGACGACCTCGGGGAGGGAGGGCTCGGTCCCCGGGATCCTCCCCTCGACCATCACGAGCCAGCCCGGTTCCTTGATCTCCGCCTCGACGAGGGCGCGCACGGTCACCGCGCCCGCGCGCAGTCGGCGGGCGAGGTCCACCCCCTGGCGGCGGGAGAGGACGTATCCGAAGGTGCCGGGCTTCCCCTCCTCGCTCTTCGCCGGGATCGACTGCCAGCGCACCTGGTCGGGGTAGTCGAGGACCGCCTCGGGCCCCGGATACCAGACGACGCCGAGGGCGCCGCGCTTCCAGACCCCCTCGGCGAAGGCGGTCCCGAAGGTGGCGTTCGTCAGGATCACCTTCCCGGCGAGCTCCTTCCCCTCGAAGTCCTTCGCCTCCGACCCGACCTCGACGAGGGGCGCGGTGGCGTCGCAGGACCGGCTGCGGTCGGCGAGGCTCGTCTGGACGGACTGCATGTCGCACAGGCGGCCGACGTCCGGTTCGAGCGTCCAGAGCTCGGCCCGGCGGGGGGTCCACTCCATCCCCTCCTCGGGATCGTTCGGCTGGAGGACCAGGCGCACGTCCTCGAGACCCGCCTCCCTCGCCTTCGCCTCCGCGTAGCGGGCGACCGCCATCAGCCCTTCCGAGGCGAAGGGCTTGTGGTAATGCGTGAACCACCGGTCGTGCTCGTAGGCCCGGTCGCCCGAAATCTCCGAGGAGAGCCAGGCCCACTCCTGCGGCGTGAAGAAGGGGACGTCCTGGGCGGCGGCGGGCACGCAGAGGAGGAGGGGAGCGAGGCGGAGCTGGAGCATGTCGATTCCCCGGGAGGAGGGAGCCCGCGGATTGTAGGCGTCCCGATAGCATGGGGGCCGTGGTGCGTCGACTCGCCCTCGTCCTCGGCGCCCTCTTCTTCTGCGCGGTCCTCCTCGAGGGGGGACTCCGGGTGGCGGCGGGGTTCGCGCGCCTGAGGTCGCGGGAGGCCGCCCGGGGCGCGCGGACGGTCGTCTGCCTCGGCGACTCGAACACCTACGGCGTCTACGTGAAGGAGGAGGAGACCTACCCCGCGCGGCTGCGCGGGCGGCTGCGGGCCTCGAACGCGGACGCCGACGTCGTGAACCTCGGGGTCCCCGGTCGCAACAGCCGCGAGGTGCGCGAGGAGGTCGCCGCGGACCTCGCCCGTTACGCCCCGGCCGCGGTCGTCATCCTCGTCGGCGTGAACGACCTGTGGGGCGAGGCCGAGCCCCCCCCGGGCGCCCTGGGGCGGTTCTTCGCTTCCCTCCGGCTCGTCCGCGCGGCGCGGGTCCTCCTCGCGCGCCGGAAGCCGCCGGAAGGCCTCCTCAACCCCGGAGAGGGGGGGCCGGAGTTCCGGATGGAGGGGCGCGCCGGCGGGGACATCCTCGTGCGGCCGGCGCGGACGGGCGTCCCCCCCGACGAGGACGGCCTCGGCCGGCGCCTGCGCTCGAACCTCGGCGCGATCGCGAAGACCGTGCGGGGCGAGGGGGCGACGCCGGTCATCCTCACCTACGGACCGGAGGAGGGGAGGCTCGCCGACGTGAACGCGGCGATCCGGGCCTTCGCGGCGGAGTCGGGGGAGGCCCTCGTCGACCTCTCTCCCCTCGCGCGCGAGCTCGCGCGGCGCGGCTGGTACACGGAGTTCTACTTCCAGGACTTCCACCCCCGGGCCCCGGGGTACGAGGCGATTGCGCGGCTCGTCTTCGGCGAGCTCGTCCGCCGCGGACTGTTCCGCGGGGAGCCCCTCGCCGATCCCCTCGCGGGCCTCGAGCCGGCCCACGCCGTCCCGCAGGAGGCGATCGGGCGGGACCGGTCGAGTCCCTCGATCCGGCTCCTCGGCACGCTCGCGGATCCCGGCTCCCTCTCCCTCGAGATCGGGGACGCCCCCGGCCTGCGCTTCCGGGTGCTCCTCTCCTTCGAGGATCCGCCCCCCTGGGCGAGGGCGCTGCGGGCGGAGTCGTTCCGCGACGACCCGGTCTTCAACCAGTCCTTCGGTCTCCCCGAGCTGGCGGGGACGTTCGACGCCGAGGGGCGCGGGCGGATCGCGCTCGAGCGGCTCGCGCGGGAGGGGGGAGCGGCCCTGCGGGGGAGGCGCCTCCAGGTCGCCTACTTCGTCCAGGCGTACGAGGGGGATCCCTGGGTCCGGGGGCTGTCCGGGACGCGCGCCTTCGAGCTGCGCTGAGACGACGGCGCCCTCCGGCGCGCGGGCGCCGGAGGGCGCGGGGTGGACGCTCCGGGGAAGTGGGCTACTCGCCCTTCTTGCCGCCGTAGCCTTCACCGAGAAGATACGCGACGATCTCCCCGATCTCCACGGGATCGGGGTTCTTATTGCGGATCGTCCCGTCCCGGTCGATCAGCCAGTTCGAGGGGATGGAGTGGATGTTGTACCGGACCGCCGGACCGGCCTGCCAGCGCTTGCCGTCGAATCCGATCGTCCAGTCGAGGCCCGCGGCCTTCACCTTCTTGTCGAGAGCATCACGGCTCTCGTCGAGCGAGATCCCGAGGAGGGCGAACCCCTTCGAGCCGAAGCGATCCTGGATCTTCTTCAGCGTCGGGATCTCGGCCACGCAGCTCCCTCACCACGTCGCCCAGAAGTTGAGGAGGAGGACCTTCCCCCGGAACTCCGAGAGCTTGCGCGTCTTGCCGGCGAGGTCCGGGAACTCGAAGTCGGGCGCGGGCTTCCCGACCTGGAGGAAGTCGATCTCGAAGAGGTTCCCCTTCGCCCCCTTCGTGACCTCGGAGTCGGGGAGGGCCTTGACCGCGGCCTCGTACGCCGCGCGGGCCTTCGCGAGCCTCTCCCCCTTCGCCTCCCCCTCCTCCCAGTAGAGGTCGCCGAGGGCGACGTGCGCCGACGCTTTCACCTCCGGGTTCGAGGCGGTCTCGATCGCCTTCTTGAGATACCCCTCGGCGTACGACATCGCTTCGGCCTCGAGGTCCGCCCCCCCGGCGGCGTCCTTCGCCGTCCCGGAGAGCCGGAGGACCTGGCGGATCGCCGCCAGGCCGGCGGGGGTCCCGACGTTGGCGTCCGCCAGCGAGCGGAACCTCGGGACGAACGACTTCGCGGCCTCGGCGCGGGCGCGGTCGGCGTTCTCGTTCACGCCGGCGTCGCGCATCCGCTGCCGGAATTCCTTCTGGAGAGCGGTGAACGCCTCCATCGCGGGATCGGGCGGTTTCGCCTTCTCCTCCTGTGCGGGGAGAGGCACCGCCGACGCCGCGAAGAGACACGCGGCGAGCGGCGGGAGGAACCAGGCGGAGCGCATCCGGGGGCCTCCTGTCACGGGGATTTCTCTGGGATGCCGCGGGCCGGGCGGCCCGCGGCGGTCTGGACGGGAAGCCATGGTACGAGGAACCTCCGCCCCTCGTGAGAGGGGGGAGGCGCTTGCGGAAATGGAGCCCCGTGGTTCTCCTCCCCCCGTCGCATGCCGTCCCCTCCCCCCGGCCCGGCCCCCACGCTCGCCGCACCCGGGGAGGCGAGCGGCGCGCGCCTCCTGCGCGCCTCGGGGATCGTCGCCGGAGGCACGCTCGCCTCCCGGATCCTGGGGCTCGTGCGCGACTCGCTCGGCGCGGCCTACTTCGGGGCGGGGTGGGTGTACGGGGCGTTCCAGCTCGCGTGGCTCCTCCCGAACCTCTTCCGCCGGCTCTTCGGCGAGGGGGCGCTCGCCTCGGCCTTCATCCCCGCCTTCGCCCGGGCCCTGCGGGACGGGGGGAAGGAGGCCGCGGGGCGCCTCGTCGCGACGATCGCCGGCGCGCTCCTCCTCGTCCTCGGGATCCTCGCGGCCCTCACCGTCGCCCTGGCGCTCGCCCTCCCCCCCTCCTCGATCGCCCCCCTCCTCCGGGAGGCCGCGGCGGCGGGGCTCGTGCTGCGGCTCTCCGCGCTCTTCGCCCCCTACCTCCTCCTTGTCTGCCTCTACGCGCTCGCGACGGGGGTCCTCAACTCGCGGGGCCGGTTCTTCGCGCCGGCGATCGCCCCGGCGGTCCTGAACCTCGTCTGGATCGCGGGATTCGGGGCGCTC
Source organism: uncultured bacterium (assembly GCA_967798035.1). Classification (GTDB taxonomy): domain Bacteria; phylum Planctomycetota; class UBA1135; order UBA1135; family JAKEFM01; genus JAKEFM01. The sequence goes on along the minus strand of CBRGOK010000055.1, from coordinate 6,439 downwards.
GCCCTCTCGCCTCCCTCCTCGCTCGAGGAAGGGGCGAGCCTCCTCGCCCTGTTCGTCCTCGCCGGAGGGGTCGTCCAGCTCGCGCTCCAGCTCCCCGCGCTCCGGGCGGAGGGCTTCCTCGTGCGCCCGCGTCTCGACCGGCGCGAGCCGGAGTTCCGGAGGGTCCTCCGCGACATGGCCCCGATGGTGCTCGGGCTCTCCCTCGTCCAGGTGAACCTCGTCGTCGACCAGGTCGTCGCGTGGTCGCTCGTCTCCCCCGGGGCGAACACCTACGTCTACCTCGGCAACCGGCTCCTGCAGTTCCCCCTCTCGATGGTCGGGATGGCGGCGGCGAGCGCCTCCTTTCCCACGCTGGCGGGGCGCGCGGCGGCGCGCGATCTCGAGGGGTTCTCCCGCGCCTTCGCGCGGACCCTCTCCCTCGTCGTCCTCCTCGCGGCGCCCGCGGGGGCGGGGCTCTTCGCCCTCGCGGGACCGATCACGGACCTCCTCTTCGGGCACGGCCGCTTCGGCCCCGAGGACGTCCGCCAGGCGGCGGGCACGGTCGCCCTCTTCGGGCTCGGCGTCCCCTTCTTCTGCGCCGCGCAGATCCTCGCGCGCGCGCACTACGCCCTCGGCGACGTCCGGAGTCCCGTGCGGATCGCGGGGGTTCTCGTCGCGGCGAATCTGGCGCTCAGCCTCCTCCTCGTCCGCCGGCTCGGGGTCGCGGGGATCGCCCTGGCGACGAGCCTCGGCTCGGCCGCGAACTGCCTCCTCCTCGCGCGGGGCCTGCGGGCGCGAGGGGACCTCCCCGCCTCGCCGGGGCTCGGCGGGAGCCTGCTCCGCTCGTCGCTCGGCGCGCTCGCCTGCGGGCTGGCCGCCTTCGGGGTCCACCGCGCGTGCGCCGGCCTCGGCCTCCTCCCTTCCGTCGCGGTCGCGATCGCGGCCGGGGGCGCCGCCGCGCTCGCGACCGGCCTACGGAGCGGAGCGCTCCGTGACCTCGGAGAGGCGCTCGCGTGGAGGCGACGGACGTGACGAGCGGGCTCGCCGCGGCCACCTCCTCAAGATTCGAGGCCGCGAACCCTTGTATCGGGACCCTTGACACCTACAAATTCTTGAGTAAATCGGCGCTCTTTCCTGAAGCGGCGAAAGTTCACGGACGACCCCAGGGTCGTCCGATACGACACGGGTCAGACGGTCGCGGAGAGGGCGGACGATGGGGCCGACGAAGACGGTCAAGACCGGAACGGGCGGAAACGGCGAGGTCAGGGTGACGCCGAAGGCGAGGGCCGCAGCGACGAGGAGCCTCCTCGGGGGGCTCCCCGAGCCCGACGTCCGCCCGAACGGCCTCCGGGTCCTCGAGGCCCGCTACCTCAAGAAGGGGCCGGACCGCAAGCCCTGCGAGAGCGCGAAGGAGCTCTTGTGGCGAGTCGCCTCGACGATCGCCTCCGCGGAGGCGAACTACCCCGGCGGGAGCCCCGCGCGCGTCGAGGAGGTGGCGCGCGAGTTCTACGGGCTGATGGCGTCCCAGGTCTGGATGCCGAACTCCCCGACCCTGATGAACGCCGGGCGGGAGATGGGGATGCTCTCGGCCTGCTTCGTCGTCCCGATCGAGGACTCGATCGAGGGGATCTTCTCCGCGATCAAGGCGACGGCCCTCATCCAGAAGGCCGGGGGGGGGACGGGGTTCTCCTTCTCGCGCCTGCGCCCCTGCGGCGACGTCGTGCACTCCTCCGGAGGGACGACGGAGGGACCCCTCTCCTTCATCCAGGTCTTCTCCGCCGCGACGAACGCGATCCAGCAGGGGGCGTTCCGCCGCGGCGCGAACATGGGGATCCTGCGCGTCGACCACCCCGACGTCGTCTCCTTCATCGAGATCAAGCAGGACCTCTCCCAGCTCACGAACTACAACCTCTCGATCGCGGTGAGCGAGCGCTTCCTCGAGGAGCTGCGCCGCGACCCGGGGACGGTCCACCAGGTGCGCAATCCCCGGACGGGGGAGTGGACGGCGCTCCGGAAGAAGGACGGGAGCGGCTTCTGGACCGTCGGGGAGCTGTGGGACCGGATCTGCACGCGCGCGTGGAGCACGGGGGAGCCCGGGCTCTTCTTCATCGACCGGGCGAACGAGGCGAACCCGATCCGGCACCTCGGCCTGATCGAGGCGACGAACCCCTGCGGGGAGCAGGACCTCCACCCGTGGGACTCCTGCAACCTCGGCTCGATCAACCTCGGGAAGTTCGCGAGCGCCGAGGGCGCGACCTTCGACTGGGAGGGGCTGCGCCGCATCGTCGGCACCACCGTGCGCTTCCTCGACGACGTGATCGACGTGAACCGCTACCCGCTCCCCGAGATCGACCGGATGTCGAAGACGACGCGCCGGATCGGCCTCGGCGTGATGGGGTTCGCCGACGCCCTCTTCAAGCTCGGGATCCCCTACGACTCCGTGGAGGGGTGCGCCTTCGGCGAGAAGCTGATGAAGTTCTTCACGGACGCGGCCCCCCGGGCCTCCGAGAGGCTCGCCGGCGAGCGCGGCTGCTTCCCCGCGTGGGAGGGCTCGGAGTGGGAGAAGGCCGGCCGGAAGATGCGCAACTCCTACACGACGACGGTCGCCCCGACCGGGACGATCTCGATCATCGCGAACTGCTCGGGCGGGATCGAACCCCTCTTCTCGATCGCCTTCTGGCGCCAGGTCCTCGACGGGCAGCGGATGATCGAGGTGAACGAGCCCTTCGTCGAGACGGCGAAGCGCCGCGGCTTCCACTCGGAGACCCTCCTCGAGAAGGCCGCGGAGGCCGGCTCCATCCGCCACCTCGAGGGGATCCCCGACGACGTCAAGCGCGTCTTCGTCAGCGCCCACGACATCGCCCCGGAGTGGCACGTCCGGATGCAGGCCGCCTTCCAGCGGCACACCGACGCGCAGGTGAGCAAGACGATCAACCTTCCCCACGAGGCGGCGGTCGAGGACGTGAAGAAGGTCTACCAGATGGCGATCGACCTCGGCCTGCGCGGGATCACCGTCTACCGCGACGGGTGCCGCGACCTCCAGCCGATGGCGCTCACCCCCTCGCTCCGTCGGCGGGAGGGGGACGCGGCGCCCGAGGCGCGCCCCGACGCGACGGCGGAGGCGGCCGCGGCGGCGGCTTCCCTCGTCCCGGTGCGGCTCCCCGAGATCATGCCGAGCCTCCGCGTCCGGCAGATCACCCCCTTCGGGAACATGCACGTCAAGATCTCCGTCGACCCGAAGGCGGAGATCGAGCGGGAGGTCTTCGCGCAGCTCGGCAAGGGGGGGGACATCGCGAACAGCGACCTCGAGGCGATCTGCCGCCTCCTCTCCCTCTTCCTCCGGTGCAACGGCTCCATCGAGCTCGCGATCAAGCAGCTCGAGGGGATCGGCTCCTCCCTCACCGTGCCGAGCCGCGAGGGGAGGGTCACGTCGCTCGCCGACGGCCTGGCGAAGGGGCTGCGGCGCTACCTGCGGGCGAAGGACAAGTTCGGCCTGAAGGCCCTCCTCCTCGGCGAGGTCGATCCCGACGCGCTCGCCCTCGTGGCGGAGAACGGCAACGGCGGGCGCGGCGGCGACCCGGCCGCCTTCAAGGTGAAGTGCCCCGAGTGCCAGGGGGTGCTCGCCTTCGAGGAGGGGTGCGTGAAGTGCCCCTCCTGCGGCTTCAGCCAGTGCTAGCGGGGGAGCGCGCCTAGCCGTCCCGGCGCGCGGGACGGGTCGCGGCGCCCGCCCCGGTCCCGTCCAGGTCGGGCAGCCCGGGCCGGGGGAGCGCGCGCGGCCGGGGGAAGGGCTTCCGCGCCGCGGGAGGCCCCGTCGCGATCTTCCGGAGGACGATGTAGTCGTCGGCGCTCCGGCTGATCCGGACCGTGTCGAGCTCGAAGGTGAGCTGGCGCTCCTCGATCTCCCCGCTGAGGGGCCGCTCGATCTCCTCGCCGCCGACGCGCTGGACCGCGATCAGGGTCTGGAGGAGGAAGCGGGCGTCATCCGTCACCGTGTACTTCTTGAACCCCGACTGGAACATCGCCTGCCCGACCCCCGTGAGGAAGGCGGCCGGCAGGTTCGCCGTCACCGTGAAGGCGACGTGCTCGCGGTAGAAGAGGAAGTAGCCCTGGGGTTCCAGGAGGTGGGGGAAGGCGGGATGGCTCAGCTCCTCGACCTTCCAGACCCCCTCGATCTCCCTCTCGATCTTCCGGCGGTAGCGCTCCCGCGGGGAGAGCCCCTTCTCCTCGTCCTCGGTCTGCTCCGGCGAGGGGGGGGAGGGGATCTGGCGCGCCGCGAACAGGAGCGGCCCGAGGAGGCAGCCGAGGGCGAAGCAGGCGAGGGAGGCGCGTCTCATGGAGGTCCTCCGGAGAGCGGGTCCGGTACCATGAGGACCGGCTCCCCGGCGACATTAGGACGCCACCGGGACGGCCGCAACGCGCGGACCTGGGCGTGAGATCCGAAGGCACGGTCTGCAACCTCCTCGGCGTCGCGGGAAACCTCTTCCTCGCGGCGATCAAGTTCGTCGCCGCCACCGCGACGGGGAGCACGGCGCTCTACGCCGACGCCTGGCATTCCGTCGGGGACACCTTCCAGACCCTCGTCACCGCCGTCGGCTTCCACTGGGGAGGGCGCCCGGCGGACGCGGACCACCCCTACGGCCACGGCAACATCGAGACGCTGACCGCCCTCGGTGTGGCGCTCATCCTCCTGGCGACCGGACTCGGCGTCGCCTACGAAGGGATCCGCGTCCTCCGCGCGGGAGGCTTCGTCGCTCCGGGGATCGAGGCGCTCCCGGTCGCCTTCGTCGGCGTCGTCCTCAAGGAGGCGCTCGCCCGGTACACGATGCGGGTCGGGCGCCGGCTCAACTCCCCCTCGCTCATCGTCGCCGCGAAGGACCACCGGGCCGACGCCCTCTCCTCCCTGGCGGCGGTCCTCGGGATCCTCGGGGCGCGCCTCGGCTTCCCCTTCCTCGATCCCGCGGCGGCGATCGTCATCGGGGTCTCGGTCCTCGTCCTCGCCGCCCCCTCGGTCTGGGAGACGCTCTCGATCCTCGCCGCGCGCGCCCCGAGCGGGAACATGGAGCGGCGGATCGAGGCGCGCTTCGCCGGCGACCCGCAGGTGCGGAAGGTCCACCGCATCCGGATCCAGCGCCTCGGCTCCTACTACGACATCGACCTCGAGATCGACGTCGACGGGGACCTCACGGTCCGCGATGGGCACACCGTCGCGCACCGCGTCCGCGACGAAATCCTCGCCGCCGAGCCCTTCGCGAGCGAGGTGAAGGTCCACGTGAATCCCCACCCGGAGTCCTGCATGCCCAAGGCGCGCGACCGGGCGCGGCCCAGCACCCCGGGCGCCTCGGCTCGTATCATGGCCGGCGACCCGCCCGCCAGTTCGCCTTGAGCCTTCCTTTTCTCGCCCCCGCCCTCCTCGCGCTCGCCGCATTCCCGCAGGACGAGCCCCCCTATCGCGCCGAACCCTTCGTCGCCGTCGACCGGGTCGCCCCGGGCGGGACCTTCCGGATCGCCGTCCGGCTCGAGATCGAGCCGGGGTGGCACGCGCAGTCCCACAATCCGAGCGATCCCAACTTCCTCGCGACGACGCTCGGATGGGCGCCGGATTCGGGCTTCACCCTCCGGGACGCGGTCTATCCCCCCGGCAAGGAGGTGAAGCTCGGGGTCTCCGAAGGGAAGCTCTCCGTCTACGAGGGGACGGTCCTGATCGGCGCGACCGTCGAGGCGGGGAAGGGCCTGGCCGCCGGCCCGGCGAAGGCGAGGGGAACCCTCCGGGTCCAGGCCTGCGACGACAAGAGCTGCCTCGCCCCGGAGTCGCTCCCCCTCGAGTTCGCGATCGAGATCGGACCGGGAGAGGCGAAGACGCGGCACGAGGAGATCTTCTCGAAGATCTCCTTCTCGAGTCCCTCGGCCCCCACGGCCGGGGGAGGGGGAGCCGAGGAGGGGCTCCTCGCGACCCTCCTCTCGATCTTCCTCCTCGGCCTCGCCCTCAACCTGACGCCCTGCGTCTACCCGGTGATCGCGGTCACGATCGGTTTCTTCGGGCGCCAGGCCCGGAGCGGAGGGGGGCGATTCTTCCTCCCGCTCTGCTACGCCGCCGGCATCGCGGTCACGTTCACGACGCTCGGCGTCGTGGCGGCGCTCACCGGGGGCGCCTTCGGCGGCCTCCTCCAGAACCGGTGGGTGCTCCTCGGCCTCGCCGCCCTGATCGCCGCCTTCGCCCTCTCCTGCTTCGGGCTCTTCGAGATGAACGCCCCGATCTGGCTCCTCTCGAAGCTCGGCGGGGGGAAGGCGGGGCCCGCCGGGGCGATGCTCATGGGGCTCACGATGGGGGTCACGGCCGCCCCCTGCGTCGGGCCGCTGATCCTGACCCTCATCGTCGCCGTCGCGACCGAGCAGAGCGTGACGAAGGGCCTCGTCTGGTTCGGGACCCGCTTTGCGGCTGAGGTTGGCCACAAGTCCCCAG
>CBRGOK010000054.1:0-11376 GCA_967798035.1 uncultured bacterium | reverse complement strand
CCTCCGATCCTTCGCGAGATCGAGGGAGTACTCCTGCACAAGTTCCGCTGGCCACGCCCGAGGGTTGCCCGCCTGCTTCGGGCGATCCGTGCCTTCGCGCGTTCGGTATCCCCCTCGGAGCGGGTCCACGTCCTCGAGGACGATGCGGACAACCGGATCCTCGAGTGCGCGAAGAGCGCACGCGCGCATGTGATCGTCACGGGGGACCGTCCCATGCGGAGACTCGAGGCCTTCCACCACGTTCGGATTCTCCACCCAGGGGAGTTCCTCGGGATCTACCGGAGCCTCGGGCGTCAGGAGTGACGCGGCCATGGGCCGTCGGGACCCAACTCCAGCAAGGCGACGCTCTCCCTAACAAGCCGAGGCGGGGGACCATCGCCCGGGCCGCACTCACGGCCCCAGACGAATCTCGACGACCGCCGTCGCTCCCGCGGGAACCTCGGCCTCGGTTTCTGCGCTCCGTCCGCCTTGCCACGCGTGGACCTTGTTCCGTCCCGGGGTGAGGCCGTCGATCCGCGCGAGGCCCGATTCGTCCGTGTGCTGGGCGATGTGGACGGAACGCCCCCTCCTCCGGCTCCTATGGAACTCCGCGGACACGCTCGCGAACGGGACCCGTCGGCCCCAGGCATCCACGACCCGCACTTCGAGGCTCCCGGGCCTCGGCAGACGCAGGCGAACCTCCTTCCCCTCGGGCGGCATCGCCCACGGCTCGACGCTAACGCTCGCGTGCCCGTCGGCCTCCACGTCGAGCCCGTAGCGACGACCCGACAGGAGCCCCTCGATCCGGAAGCGCCCCTCGGCGTCCTCGATCTGCCGGTCCGAGCCATCGCTCATCCACGCCTCCTCGCTGATCTCGGTCGACAGGCGAAGTCGGTATCTCCGCAACGGCTCCCCCGTCGCTGCGGACTCGACGATGCCGGTCAGCACGGCCCCGCGCAGTTCCTCCTCCGTGACGACGATCTCGACCTCGACCCCTCCGGGTCTCACTCCACCCCTCACCGCCCGACTGTCGCGGCGTTCCCGGTCGGGCGAGACGCTGATCGTGTAGGAGGCGAGCGGGTGAAGGGGCGCGAGCCGGAAGGAGCCGTCCTCCCCCGTCAACCAGGACGCCGTGCCGAAGATCTCCCCAGGACCGGGTCGGCCGTGAGTCGGGGTGAACTCCGGCGCCCCATCCGGCGTGGCCCAGATCGGCCTCCCCGCCACCGCCCGCCCGTCCGCCCAGCGGACGCGGCCGGCGACGGCGGCGGGTGGATGCAGCGAGAGGGAGAGGCTCGCGAGCGGGTTCGCCTCGTCGAGGACGACCGTCGACGCGAGGCTGTTCGCGAATCCCTTCTCCGATCCGATGACCGTGTATTCCCCGGGTTGGGTGATGCGGAGGAGGAAGCTCCCGTCCTCCTTCGACGTCGCCTCGGGCTGCTCGAGTGAAGTGGAGGCGCTCATCGGAGGGTTCGCCCACTTCTGGAAGCCACGCACGGTGCCCCCCGAGACGGGACTCCCATCGGGGTGGAGGAGGACCCCGGAGATCGAGAATGTTCCGGGGAACCGGAGCGTGACCTCGTGGACCGAGCCGGGCTTCGTCCAGACCTCCGCGTCCCGAGTCCTCTCCTCTCCGATCTGCGCGTGGACTCGGAGCGGACCCCCCGCGTCGGCCTCGATCTCGAACTCTCCGCGCATGCCCGCCACCGCGACGGCCGGTTCGCGGAGGCTCCTCGGCAGCCCCGCCGCGACCATGATCCCCGCGGAACGGGCGAGGACCCTGGCTCCCTCGGCCGGAGTTCCGTCTGCGTGGAGGACATTGCCGCGGATCGCGGCGAGGGCCTGCAGCTCGACCTTGGCCTCCTCCTGATTCCCCGAGGCGAGGAGGATCCCCGACGACCCGACACCCTCCTTCGAGGCCACGAGCTTCGCCGACCGCGATTGCATGGGAACCGAGCATCGACCCGACGCGTCGGTGAGGCGGGAGTCGAGCGGCGGGGTGCTCGGCAAGCCGACCGTTCCCCCCTCGAAGGGCCAGGCCTCCACGAGCGCATCGGCGACGGGTCTCCCCTGGGAGTCGAAAACGAGAACGGAGAGAGTTCCAACCGCCGCTTTGGGAGGCTCGGGCGCGACCGAAATGGAGGCAGGCGCCAGCCGTTCGGGCTCGGAGGCCGGAGGCCTCGTCTCCGCGACGCGACGAGCGGGCGGCTCGGGCGAAGGGGGCGGGTCGACCGGGACGGACACCGTTTCCTCCGGCGTCGGTCGCTCGGCTGGCTCCGGCCCAGGGTCCCGATTCCCCAGGACCGTCCAGAGGAGGAGGAGACAGCACACGAGTGCGAGCGCGCCCCATGCACCGCGCCGCATCCCTATCCCTCGGCGCGGTCGCGCTCAAACCTCATCGCGGTCTCCTGCCTGTGATCCACGTCAGGCTCGAAGTGCCGGTCCCGCACGGGTGGAGGTCGCTCCTCCTGCGTCGCCGCCCCCCACGCGGACCGCTCGGAACAAAGACCCTGAGCGTCATCGCGCCCCCGATCGACTTGGGCCGAGCGAGACGACGACGGCGCTCTCGCGCGAGCGCTCCACAACGACCGGTTCCTCCCCTTCGGTCCCGTCGAGGGCGAGGACCCGGAGGCGGTAGCGGCCGGGCGGGATGTGCCGGAACTCCGCGACACCCGCGCTCGCGAACGCTTCGACCTCGCGGACCTCGTTCTCGAGGCATGCGTTGAATCGCTCCACGGCCCCCCCCGTCCCGATCGCCTGGACGCGGACGTCCCCCCCGCGCGGCAAGGACCAACGGACCGCCGACCTCCGATCGGGGTCCACGGAGACGACCTGCTCCAGCTCGTACCGGAGGAATCGCTGCTCGGGGACATCGACCCGGGCGAGCCAGTCCCCGGCCTCGAGGTCCTGGATCTCGAAGGTTCCCTCCGGATCGCGCACTCGCGACGAGCGGTCGACTCCGATCCCGGGAACTCCCGGTGCGCGGAACCGGTCGTCCGGACTCCAGAGGTGAACCTCGAACTCCCCCTCGTAGGGAACGCCGTCGTCGAAGGAGACCTTGCCCTCGATCACCCCCTTCCCATCCCTGCGACGGTTCAGGCAGACCTCCAGGCGATCGAGGGCTTCCCCGCCGGCCTCGACCGGAAGGATCCGCGGTTCGTGATCCGGACTGGCGAATCCAGTGACGAGCCGGGTGACGGGACGACGGGACGCGTCCGACATCCACAGCCCGATGCCGAACCGTCCGTCCCTGGCCACCTCACCAGCCGCCGAGCCTTCGCCGTTGCGCGTCCGGCGGAGGATCATCGCCTTCCCCTGCTGGAGCGGCGCGCCCGTCGCGCAATCGCGCAGGACGCCCCGGATCCGTGTCTCCCCTTTCCGCGTCCGCAGCACGACGTCCATCCGATCCTCCACGAGTTCGACCTCCGCGTGCTCGATTGATCCCTTGGGCCCCAGTCCGCTCAGGTCGTAGAGGCCGGGTCGCAGCGGAAAGAAGGCGAACCGCCCTCCCGGCCCCGACTTCGTCTGGGAGGCGTAGTCGAGGGTTCGCCGTCCCTCCCGGTTCGTCGGGGGAGGCGCGAAGAGTTCGGCGTTCTCCACGGGCCGGTCCTGCTCGTCGAGGACGATCCCGGCGAGGGTGAGTCGCCGGTCCAGTCTCAGGACGACCTCTTCGCTCGACTGCGGATTCGGAGGCGAAGGCCACTGAAGCTTCGCCGGGAAGTGGGCCGGATGCGAAGCGTCCAGAAACGCCTCGCCCACCGGCAGGTTCTCGAGACAAAACCTCCCGTCCCCCCCCGCGACTGCCTTCGCTCCTTCTGCCTCGACCTCCGCGCCGGGGAGGGGTGAGCCGCGATCGTCCTCCACTCGGCCCCGGAGGTTTCTCCGAGAGGGTTGATCGGGCGTGTCAGCCGGCGTTCGGACTCGGCCATCGGCCGCCTCCACGCGGGTCGAACTGGCCGGGAGCGGGACGTCGTCTCTGTGCGTTTGGGCAACGGCCGGGTCGGAAGGCGCGCCCGAAGGCTCCCCTTCCGAGCGATCGCCTGGACCGACGAACCAGATCCCCAAGGCCAGGCCGGCTCCGAGGAGCGACACTGCTCCGATCCTCGTCCGCGCATCCATGGCCGCCGCTTGGCTGTCGCTTGCGGGATCCTAACCATGAAGGAGTCGTCGGGGGACGACCCGAAGGGTCCCCGCCCCGTTCGGCGTCCGAAGCGGCTCTCGACGTCCTGCGGAACCACGACGTGGACCGGGAAAAGCGTTCGCGGCGGGAGACAGGGCGTCGCGCGGGCGAGTCCGGGGATCAGGCGCCGCCGGCCTTCGCGGAGCCGGGATGGGCGGTCCCCACCGCCTCGCCTCCCGGCCGGAGGATCCGCCGCGCCCCCTGCCGGACGGTGAACCCGATGTCGTCGAGGTGCTCGAGGAGCGGGATGAGGTACTTCCGCGTCGTCCCGATGCGGTCGCGCAGCGCCGGGATGTCGAGCTCGCCGTGGGAGGAGATGTTGGCGGCGACCTCGCGCTTCACCTCCTCGATCGCGGAGGCGGAGAAGTAGATCTCCGGGGAGACGCCGGCCGCGCCCCCCTCGTCGGCGAGGGACTCGAGGGCCTCGCGGAGGGCGGGGACCTTCGAGGAGAGTCTCGCGGCGAGCTCGTCCACGGTCGGGGGTGAGAAGCGCCCCTCCTGCAACGCCTCGAGAGCGGGGCCGCGAAGTCGCGTCGCTTCGGGGGAAAGCCGCGGGGCCCGGCCGGCGCGCCGGATCCGGGAGCGCGGATCCAGGGAGATCTCCCCCTTCGCGGAGAGCTCCTCGAGGACGGCGTCGAGGACTTCGGGCTCGAGCCGGGAGCCCTCGCGGACGGCGAGGTGCTCGACGACGGAGCGGTGTGGGGCGCGCTCGAAGGCCGCGTCGATCGCCTTGTTCGCCTTGGCAATCGCCTCAGTCCAGCCTTCGCCGTGGATCCAGAGGTCGCCGCGGAGACGCCGGGCCTTTCCCTCCGAAGCGAAGGCGGCGAGCGCGGCGGAAGCCTCGGGGATCGGAATCACCGCCTCGCGGGCGAGGTCGCCCGCCTTCTGGGCGCGGGCTCCCGCGCGGCGAAGGGCCTGCTCGAGGCGGCCAGAGGCGTCCCCCAGGGTCTCCTCCTTCCTCGCGAGGTCCTCGAGGACGAAGCCCTTGAATCGCTTGAGGCGGCGCTCGGACTCGGCGAGGACGACGCCGCCCCCGATCGTGACGAGGGGGGAGGCGAGGCGCGCGATGAAGCGGTCGCCGGGCGCGACGACGACCGGCTCCTCCAGGCGGAACTGGACGAAGCCCTCCTCGCCGGGGTTCTGGACCTCCCGGTCGAGGAGGACGGCGACGCCGATCGTCTCGGCCGTGCCGGCGTGGAAGCGCACCTCGGTCCGGTCGAGGAGCGGGCGGCGGTTGCGCGGGAGGTAGCGGAACTTCGCCTCGACCATCGAGGCGGGCCTGAAGAAGCCGGGGACCGCGGCGGTCATCCCGCGGCGGACCTCCCGGTAGTCGAGGTCGGAGAGGTTGAGCGCGCTCGAGTGGCCGGCGCGCGCCTCCTCGACGTTCTCGCGGTAGGCCTGGATGCCGCGGAGGCGGCCCGCGAGGGCGCCGGGGAGGATCTCGACCCGGTCCCCGATCCGGATCCGGCCGCTGACGGGGATGCCGGTGACGACCGTGCCGTGGCCGCGGGCGCTGAAGACGCGCTGGATCGGCATCCGGAAGACCCCCTCGGAGGAGCGCGGGGGGGTCTCGCGGAGGAAGCGCTCGAGGGCCTCGCGGAAGGGGGGCCACCCTTCGCCCGTCGTCGAGGAGATCGGGAAGAGGGGGGCGTTCTCGAGGAACGTCCCCGCCACGAGGGCCCGGACGTCCTCGAGGACGAGGGGGAGGAGGTCGCGCTCCCCGAGGTCGACCTTCGTGACGACGACCATCCCGCGGCGCAGGCCGAGGAGCTCCATGATCTCGAGGTGCTCCCGGGTCTGCGGCATGACGCCGTCGTCGGCCGCGACGACGAGGAGGACGGCGTCGAGCCCCGTCGCCCCGGCCACCATGTTCTTGATGAACCGCTCGTGGCCGGGGACGTCGACGATCCCGACGCGCGTGCCGTCGGAGAGGGAGAGGGGGGCGAAGCCGAGGTCGATCGTCATCCCCCGCTCCTTCTCCTCCGGGAGGCGGTCGGGGTTCACCCCGGTCAGCTTCTCGACGAGGGTCGACTTCCCGTGGTCGATGTGGCCGGCGGTGCCGAGGACGATCCGATGGATCTCCGCCAAGGGAGCCCCCGCGGGCCGGTCAGGCCGGAGCGGGGCCGGGCTGGGCCTCCTCGACGAGGAAGAGGATCCGCTGGCAGTGGCGGCAGAAGACGATCTCCTTCCCGCGGACGAGCCGGACGAAGTCGTTCGGCGTGATCTCGACGAAGCACCCCTGGCAGATCTGCGCCTCGACGCCGGCGATCGCCTGGCCGTCCCGCGCGCCGAGGACCCGCTCGTAGAGGTGGAGGAGGTCCGCGTCGACGCCGGCCGCCGCCTGCGCCCGGCGCTCCTCCCGCTCCCGGAGCCTCGCCTCGCAGGCGGCGAGGTCGACCCGGGCGGCCTCGCGGAAGGTGGAGAAGATCCCCTCCTCCTCGGCGAGGCGCTCCCTCGCGCGCCGCTCCCCGGCCCCCAGCTCCTCGATCCGGTCGAGGAGGGAGATCCCCTCGTCCTCGAGCCGGGAGATCTCCTCCCGCAGCGTCGAAACCTGGTGCTGGAGGGCGAGGAGCTCCGCGGTGTGCCTCACCATGTTCGACTGGATCTCGAGCTTGGCGATCCGCTCGCGGCGCTCGCGCGAGTCGTTCTCGAGCTCCTTCACGCGCGCGAGGCCACGGAGGTGGCCCTCGCGGAGGCCCTCGATCTCCTTGCGCAGCCGCGTGACCTCGGTCTCCCGGCGGGCGATCTCCCGGGGGAGGGCGTCCCGCTCCGCCTTGAGGCCCCGCAGCTCGAGGTCGAGTTCCTGGATCTCCCGCAGGCCCCGGACGGTGGGATGGATCACGGTCCCCTCCTCTCCCGGCGGCGTCCCGCGGAAAGGAAAAAGGCCGTCCCGTGGCGGGACGGCCCTCGGACGGCGCGGAGGGCGCTCGAGGCGGGCCCTCTCATCGGGCGAGGCTCCCGTCGGCGAAGCCGTAGAGCTTGCGGGCGCGGACGGGGTGCTGGAGCTTGCGGACCGCCTTCGCCTCGATCTGGCGGACGCGCTCGCGCGTCACGCGGAAGATCCGGCCCACCTCCTCGAGCGTGTAGGTGAGCCCGTCGCCGATCCCGTAGCGGAGCTTGATGATCTCCCGCTCGCGGAAGGTGAGGGTCCCGAGGACCTCCTCGATCCGCTCCCGCAGCATCTCGTGCGTCGCGGAGGAGACCGGGTTCTCCGCCTTCTCGTCCTCGATGAAGTCCCCGAAGTAGGAGTCCTCCGAGTCCCCGATCGGGCGGTCGAGCGAGATCGGCTGCTTCGCGATCTTCATCACCCGCTTCGCCTCGTCGACGGAGACGGAGGCCATCTCGGCGACCTCCTCGATCGAGGGCTCGCGCCCCTTCAGCTGGAGGAGGCGCTTCTGGACGTTCCGGAGCTTGCTCATCGTCTCGATCATGTGGACCGGGATCCGGATCGTCCGGGCCTGGTCCGCGATCGAGCGGGTGATCGCCTGGCGGATCCACCAGGTCGCGTAGGTCGAGAACTTGTAGCCCCGGCGGTACTCGTACTTCTCGACCGCCTTCATGAGGCCGGTGTTCCCCTCCTGGATGAGGTCGAGGAAGGAGAGGCCGCGGTTCCGGTACTTCTTCGCGATCGAGACGACGAGCCGCAGGTTCCCCGAGGAGAGCTTGCGCTTGGCGTCCTCGTAGTCGGCGTAGGCGCGGGAGACCTGGTCGAGCCGGCGCTCGAGCTTCGCCGTCGACTCGAGGGCGAGCTCCTGCATCCCGTCGACCCTCCCCCTCCACTCCTTCCAGGCGAGGGTCCCCCGCTTGGGGCCGTTCGCGCTCGCGAGCTTGCGCTCGATCCCGCGCATCTCGGCGAGCTTCTGCTGGAGGAGGTCGATCATCGGCCGCACCTTCTTCACCTGCAGGTGCAGCTCCTCGATCAGGATCGTGCACTTGCGGCGGCGGCTCTGGATCCGGCGCAGGAGCTCGAAGCGGTCCGCCTCCGCGAGGTCCTCGTCGAGGAGCCGGGTCATGTCCTCGCGCGCGGCCTCGTAGAGCCGCCGCAGCGTCCCGAGGTTCTCGGGGAGCCGGCTCGAGAGGTCCTGCTTGCCGAGCTCCTCCTCCATCCCGGGGAGCCCCGGCTGGGTGCCGGCCGGGTTCACCTTGAGGGTCCGGTCGAAGGCGAGCTCGCCGGAGGCGACCTCCTCGAAGATCCGGGCCGCCTCCCCGATCGCGAAGCCCGACCCGAGGACCTTCTTGCGGAACTGCTTTCGGGAGACCTCGATCCGGCGCGCGAGCGAGATCTCCTCCTCGCGGGTGAGGAGGGGGATCTCCCCCATCTGGGTGAGGTACATCCGCACCGGGTCGTCGATCTTTTCCGTCGGCCCGGTCGAGTAGGGGTCCTCCTCCTGGAAGTCGGCGACCGTCTCCTCCTCCTCCTCGGCGCCCGAGGCGAAGTCCGCGGGGGAGTCCTCCTCCGAGGCCTCGGGGGCCTCCGCCTCGTCGACGAGGTCGATCCCGTTCTCGTCGAGGATGGTGAGGACCTGGTCGATCCGGTCGGGGGAGATGAACTCCTCGGCGAGGATGCGGTTCATCTCTCCGTAGGTGAGGTACCCCTTGCGCTTCCCCTCCTCGAGGAGGAGCTTCACGCTCGGTTCGTGCCGGTCAGCGTCCAATCGTCTTTGCCTCCCGCAGGCGAGCGTGGAGCGCCTCGAGGGCGCCCTTCTCCGCGACGGGGTCCGATGCGATGCGCGCGCGCCGGAACAGTTCCGCGAACCGCTCCGCCTCCCGGCTCGCGCGCGCGCGCCTCAGGTACTCGAGGGAGCCGTGCAGGGTCTCCGGGAGCCGCTCGAGGGGGGCGGCGAGCCACCCCGCCACGCGGGCGCGCGCCGGGTGCCCGGCGAGCCCGACGAGGAGGGGGCCTCCCGCGATCTCTTCTCCGCGATCCTCGAGGGCCGCCATCGCCCGGTAGATCTCCACGTTCCAGGGATCCATGAAGTCGTCGGCCGCGACGAGCGCCCGCACCGCCGCGAACGCCCCCGGATCCTGCACGCAGCAGTGGAGCGAGTCCTCCTCCGCGCGCGCCTGCGCGCCGCGGGGAGGCTCCGCCGGGGGGGGATCGGGTCGACCGGACCGCGCGAGCGGCCTCGGAGCGCGCTCGAGGAGGTCCTCGAGACGTCGCCCGAGATCCGACTCGGCTAGGAGTAGCCGCGAGGCGATCCGCTTCAAGTACTCCCCCCGGCGGACCGGGGAGGAGACGCGGGAGACGAGGCCGAGGAGGAGGTCGGCCGCCCGGACGCGGCCGGCGCTGGTCGAGAGGTCCTCGCGCGCCTCGATGCGCGCGAGGGCGTGGTCGAAGAAGTCCACCGCCCCGGCGAGGAGGTCGGCGAACGCCGCCCCTCCCCGGGCCCGGACGAAGTCGCAGGGGTCCTTCCCCTCGGGGACGACCGCCACGCGCACGTCGAGGTCCTCGGCGAGCAGGACCTCGACGCCGCGCTCGGAGGCGCGCGCCCCGGCCTCGTCGCTGTCGAACACGAGGACCACCGTCTCCGTGTACCGCCGCAGGAGCCGCGCGTGGTCCGGAGTGAGGGCCGTGCCCAGGGTCGCGACGACGTTGCGCACCCCTTCCTGGTGCGGGAGGAGGACGTCCGTGTACCCCTCGACGACGGCGAGGGGCTTCCCCTCCGGCGCTCCCGCGGCTGCCCCTCTCCCTCCGCCCCCGGCGCCCGGCGAGAGGAACTTCCGCGCCCGCTCGAGACCGTAGAGGAGCCTCCCCTTCCCGAAGAGCGGGGATTCGGGGGAGTTGAGGTACTTCGGACCCGAGGCGTCCCGGAGGACCCGGCCGCCGAAGCCGACCGGGCGCTCGAGGCCGTCGAGGATCGGGAAGATCAGGCGGTCCCGGAAACGGTCGTAGATCCTCCCCTCGTCGTTCCGGACGACGAGCCCCGCCGCCTCCAGCGCCGCAGGAGGGATCCCCTTCCCCCGCGCCGCGCCGAGGAGGTCGTCCCACCCGGGGGCGGCGTAGCCGAGACCGAACTCCTCGGCGCTCGCCGGGACGATCCCGCGCTCCTCGAGGTAGGCGCGGGCCTCCCTCCCCCGCGGGGAGGCGAGGTTCGACCGGAATCGGTCGAGGGCGAACCGGAGGGCTTCCCGGATCCCCGTCCGGTCGTCCCGGGAGGATCCGATCGGACCCGAGCGGAGAGGGATCCCGGCGCGCTCCGCGAGGAGCTCGAGGGCCTCGCGGAAGGTGACCCTCTCGATCTCCTCGATGAAGGAGTAGCAGTCCCCCCCCTTCCCGCAGCCGAAGCACTTGAAGAACTGCTCCTCCGGGTGGACCTTGAAGGACGGGGTCCGCTCCTCGTGGAAGGGGCAGAGGCCCTCGAAGTGCCGGCCGCGACGGCGGAGCGGGACGTGAGCCTCGACGAGCGCGACGAGGTCGGTCGCAGCCTTGACGCGGACGACGACATCGTCGCCCGCAGGGCGAGGGGACGGGATCGGGGACACCGGCTCTCGCGGGGGTGGGACTTCGCCCCGCTAACGGTCGTGGACGGGCAGTCCGGGGTCGGGTTCCCCGGACCGGGACTCGGGAAAGCGGAGAATCATACCCCAGGCGCAGGCGCGATCAAGGCGACCGGAAGGACCGCCTCGCGCGAGACTTCGATTCCCCCGCAGGATCCGCCGGGGCGAGGGCGAGCGCGAGCCTCCGGATCTCCTCCTCCCGGAGCTCCCCCAGGCGCTTCCCCGGATCGAGGGATAGCCTCGCGAGGAGGCCGGTCGGGTCGGGGGCGCCGGCCTCCCGCAGGACGGCGCGCAGCGCCTTCCTCGGCCAGCGGAAGAGGAGGTGGATCCCGCCGAGGAGCCGCCGGTACTCCTCCGGGGAGGGGCGCGCATCCCCCGGGACCAGGCGGACGACCGCCGAGCGCACCGACGGCCTCGGCCAGAAGACCTCCGGCGGCACCCGCCGGAGGATCTCCGCCGACCAGCCGGCGCCGAGGGCCGCGGAGAGAGGGCCGTAGGAAGGGGAGCCGGGCCGGGCCGCGATGCGCAGGGCCACCTCCTCCTGCACCATCGCGATCATGCGCTCCGGGGGGGAGGCGGCGCTCGCCAGCTCGACGAGGACGGGGCCGGCCACGGCATAGGGGAGGTTGGAGACGAGGACGTAGGGGCGGAGGCCCGGGAGCCGGCCCTCGACCGCCGCCGCGAGGCGACGCTTCCCCGCGAGGACGTCGGTCCGGAGGACC
>CBRGOK010000053.1:0-11627 GCA_967798035.1 uncultured bacterium | reverse complement strand
TGGTCGAGTTACGGCCGCTCGCGCCCTGCCTCCGCGCGCAACGCCCGGCGCCGGTTGACCCCCCACGCGAAGCGGCGATAGCGTCCGGCGCGTGCCCCGGGCCGTCCGAAGAGTCGCCGGCGGGCACGTCCTCCACCGGCGCCTGCACCGCACCTACCCCGTCGCCGTCCGCGGCCGCGGCTCGTGGATCGAGGACGCGCAGGGGAAGCGCTACCTCGATGCGACCGGAGGGGCGATGGTCGTCAACCTCGGGCACGGCCGGGCGGAGATCGCCCGGGCGATCGGGCGGCAGGCCGAGCGCCTCGCCTACGTGAACGGGACCCAGTTCACGACGGAGCCCCTCGAAAGCCTCGCCTCCGCGCTCGTGGAGGTGGCCCCGAGAGGCCTCACGAAGGCGCATTTCCTGACGAGCGGCTCCGAGGCGGTCGAGGCGGCGGTCAAGCTCGCCCTCCAGTACTGGGTCGAGCGCGGGGAGCCGGGGAAGATCCGGATCCTCGCGCGCCGGCCCGCCTACCACGGGAACACGATCGCGACTCTGTCGCTCGGCTCGCGCGGGACGTACCGGAAGTACTTCGGGGAGTGGCTGCGCGGGGTGCCGAGGATCGCGGGCCCGACCTGCTGGCGCTGTCCGCTCGACAAGGCCTACCCGTTCTGCGCCGTCGCCTGCGCCGACGAGCTGGAGAAGGCGATCGACGCCCTCGGGGAAGACTCAGTGGCCGCGTTCGTCGCCGAACCGGTCTTCGGGGCGTCGGGCGCCGCCGCCGTCCCGCCGAAGGAGTACTGGCCGAAGGTGCGGGAGATCTGCGACCGCCGCTCGATCCTCTGGATCGCCGACGAGGTGCTGACGGGGATGGGGCGGACCGGGAAGTGGTTCGCCGTCGACCACTACGGCGTGGCGCCGGACATTCTCGCAGTCGGGAAGGGGATCTCGGGCGGCTACGCCCCGCTTTCGGCCGTCCTCGCCCGGGAGGAGATCGTCGAGGCGATCGCGAGAGCCGGTCACGACTTCCAGCACCAGCAGACCTTCGCCCAGACGCCGGTGATCTGCGCCGCGGGGCTCGCGACGATCCGGGTCCTCAAGGGGCGGCGCCTCGTCGAGCGCGCGGCGAAGATGGGGCCGGCCCTCCTTCGCGCGCTCGGAGGTTTGAAGCGGCTCGAGTGCGTGGGGGACGTCCGGGGCATCGGCCTCCTCGCGGGGATCGAGTTCGTCGCCGACCGGGTGAAGAAGACCCCGTTCCCGCGGGAGGCTCGGTTCTGCGAGCGAATCGCCGAGGCGGCCTTCGAGCGCGGGCTGATCGTCTGGGCGCAGGGGGGGGACGCCGACGGCGTCGACGGGGACTCGATCGTGGTCGCGCCCCCCTTCACGGTGACGAGCTTCGAGATCGGGCAGATCGCGCGCCGCCTGGAGGAGGCGATCACGGCGGTCGAGGCGGGCTGGGGACGGACGAGGAGCCCGGCATGACGCAGGCGTTCAAGATCACCTACACGACGCTCGGGGCCGACCTCGAGGAGTTCCACGGGGAGTTCGACCGGGCCGCCGTCGAGGTCCAGAGGTCGTTCGGGAAGACCTGGCCGCAGGAGATCGGCGGGGATTCGCCGGCCGGGGGCGCCCTCTTCGAGGACCGCTCGCCGTGCGACACGAGGGTCCTCGTCGGGCGGTTCCCGAAGGGGTCCCGGGAGGACTACCGCGCCGCGTTCGCCGCGGCGAAGGCCGCGTACGCGGGATGGGCGGGGACCCCCTGGCGCGAGCGCGTCGAACGGATCCGCTCGGCCGCGGAGGCGATCTCGTCGAGGAAGTTCCGGCTGGCGGCGCTCCTCGTCCACGAGGCGGGGAAGAACCGGACGGAGGCGATGGGGGAGGTCGAGGAGTCGGCCGACCTGCTCCGCTACTACGCGCAGCAGATGGAGGAGAACGGCGGGTTCGAGCGGCCGATGGGGCGGCTCGCGGAGAACGAGGAGACGAGGAGCGTCGGGCGCCCCTACGGCCCCTTCGCCGTGATCGCTCCCTTCAACTTCCCGATCGCGCTGCCGGCGGGGATGGCGGCGGGGGCGCTCCTCGCCGGGAACACGGTGGTGTTCAAGCCTTCGGGAGACTGCCCCGCCATCGGGTGGGAGCTGTGGAAGGCCCTCGTCGACGGCGGGATCCCGCGCGGGGTCGTGAACTTCGTGACGGGAGCGGGCGGCCCGTTCGGGGAGGAGGTTCTTGGAAACCCCGACGTCGCGGGGATCGTCTTCACCGGCTCGAAGGAGGTCGGGATGCGGCTCCTGAAGGGCTTCGGCCGCGACTGGCCCAAGCCCTGCATCGTCGAGATGGGGGGGAAGAACGCCGCGATCGTGACCGCGAAGGCCGACCTCGAGAAGGCGGCCGAGGGCGTGATGCGCTCGGCCTTCGGCTACGGCGGACAGAAGTGCAGCGCCTGCTCGCGGGTCTACGTCCACCGGGACGTGGAGAAGGCCTTCGTCGACCGGCTCCTCGGGAAGACGCGCGGGATCCGGGTCGGCCACCCGATCCGCCGCGAGGTCTTCCTCGGGCCGCTGATCAACGAGGACGCGCGGCGGCGCTACGAGGAGACGACGCGGTGGGCGGCGGCCGAGGGGGAGATCCTCCACGGCGGACGGCTCCTGGGAGGGGGCGAGTTCGGCCACGGCTTCTACGTCGAGCCGACGGTCGTCGCCGGCCTGCCGAAGAGCCACCGCCTCTTCCGCGAGGAGCGGTTCGTGCCGGTGCTCCCGGTCGCGCCGGTCGAGTCCCTCGAGGAGGCGATCTCCCTCGCCAACGATTCCGAGTACGGGCTCACGGCGGGCGTCTTCAGCGAGGACCCCGCCGAGGTGGAGACCTTCTTCGAGAGAGTGGAGGCGGGCGTGACCTATGCCAATCGGAAGTCGGGGGCGACGACCGGCGCGTGGCCCGGCGTGAACCCCTTCTGTGGCTGGAAGGGATCGGGGAACACCGGGCGCGGAGTCTGCGGGCCCTACTACGTGCAGCAGTTCCTGCGCGAGCAGAGCCGGACGTGGATGCGATGAAGGCGCCGCGGATCCGGACGAAGGTCCCGGGGCCGAAGGCGCGGGCGGCGATCCGTCGCGACGAGGCGGTCGCCTCCCCCTCCTACATCAAGGAGCACCCTCTCGTCGCCGTGCGCGGGGAGGGGTGCGCCGTCGAGGACGTCGACGGCAACCGCTTCCTCGACTTCGCGGCGGGGATCGCGACGGTCTCGACGGGCCACTCCCACCCCGCCGTCGTCCGGGCGATCGAGCGACAGGCGCGGCGATTCCTGCACGTCTGCACGACCGACTTCTACGACCCGGGCTGGACCCGGCTCTCGGAACGGCTGGCGCGCCTCGCGCCGGGGCGCGAGCGCAAGCGCGTCCATCTCGGCAATTCCGGCGCGGAAGGGGTGGAGACGGCGATCAAGCTCGTGCGCGCCCACACGAAGCGCCCCCGTCTTCTCGCCTTCGAGGGGGCCTTCCACGGTCGCACCCTCGGGGCTCTCTCCCTCACCTCGAGCAAGCCGGTCCAGCGGGCCGGATTCGGCCCGCTCCTCCCGGGCGTCACGCACGTCCCGTTCGGGAACTGCTACCGCTGCCCCCTGAACCTCACCTACCCCTCCTGCGGCGTCGCCTGCGTCGAGGGGCTGCGCGACACGGTCTTGAAGACCCACACGCCCCCCGAGGAGGTCGCGGCGGTGTTCCTCGAGCCGATCCAGGGGGAAGGGGGGTACGTCGTCCCGCCGCCCGACTACGCGAAGCGGCTGCGCCGGCTCTGCGACGACCACGGGATGCTCCTCGTCGCCGACGAGGTCCAATCGGGGATGGGGCGGACGGGGAAGATGCTCGCGGTCGAGCACTTCGGCGTCGTCCCCGACGTGATCGTCCTCGGCAAGGGGATCGCCTCGGGGCTCCCCCTCTCCGCTACGGTCGCGCGCGCCTCGGTGATGGACTGGGCGCGGGGATCGCACGGGAGCACCTTCGGCGGGAACCCCGTCTCCTGCGCCGCGGCGAACGCCACGCTCGACCTGCTCGAGGGAGGGCTCGTCGAGAACGCCGCGCGCGTCGGGGCGCACCTGAGGAAGGGGCTCGAGGGGCTCGCCGAGCGCCACCCCCTGATCGGGCAGGTGCGCGGGCTCGGACTGATGCAGGCGGTCGAGCTGGTCCGCGACCGGGAAACGAAGGAGCCCGCGAAGGAGGAGGCCGACGCGGTCGTCCGGGAGTCGTTCGTCCGCGGGCTCGTCCTCCTCACCTGCGGCCGGAGCACGATCCGCTTCTGCCCTCCCCTCGTCGTGACGAAAGCCGAGTGCGACCGCGCGCTCGGGATCCTCGACGGGGCGTTCGCCGCCGTCGGACGGCGGCGGAAGAGGGGTCGTTGACCGGAAAGGTCCTCTCGATGCGCGAGGCGATCGCGCGCCACGTCCACGACGGCGACACCGTCGTGATCGAGGGGTTCACGCACCTCATCTGCTTCGCCGCCGGGCACGAGATCATCCGCCAGGGCCGGCGCGACCTCGTCCTCGCACGCCTCACCCCCGACCTCGTCTACGACCAGATGATCGGCGCGGGCTGCGCCCGCCGGCTCGTCTTCTCCTGGGCGGGGAACCCCGGTGTCGGTCCCCTCCACGCCTTCCGCCGCGCCGTCGAGCAGGGGGTGCCCGCCCCGCTCGAGATCGAGGAGTACTCCCACTTCGGGATGGTCGCGCGATTCCAGGCGGGGGCGGCGCGCCTGCCCTTCATGCACCTCCGGGACTACGCGGGCTCCGACCTCCCTCGCGCGAACCCCCGGATCCGCCAGGTCGAGTGCCCCTACACCGGCGAGCGCCTCGCGGCCGTGCCCGCCCTCCATCCCGACGTGACGATCGTCCACTGCCAGCGGGCCGACGCGAAGGGGGACGCCCAGATCTGGGGCCTCCTCGGCGTCCAGAAAGAGGCGGCCTTCGCCGCGGAGCGCGTGATCGTCGTCTGCGAACAACTGGTGGGCGAGTCGGTGATCCGCTCCGATCCCAACCGGACGATCCTCCCCGGGTTCCTCGTCGACGCGGTCGTCGTCGAGCCCTTCGGGTGCCACCCCTCCTACGCGCAGGGGTACTACGATCGCGACAACGACTTCTACGTGAAGTGGGACGCTCTCTCGCGCGACCCCGCTTCCCTCGAGCGCTACCTCGAGGAGTGGGTGAGGGGCGTGCCGGACCGGAACGCCTACGTCGCGAAGCTCGGCCCCGAGAGGGTGGAGGGGCTCCGGGCCGACGCGCGCCCTGCCGCCCCCGTCAACTACGGGTTCTGAGGTCCCGGCCGGGGAGAACCCTCCTCCGCGCCCGCCTTGACACGGTCCGGCCTCCTCCTAGGGTTTCGCAACGCTCCGCCTCCCTCCATGCCGACGCTCCATCTCCCGGACGTGCCGGAGGACCTCTTCCGCCGACTCCGCGAACTCGCCCGCTCGGAGAAGCGGCCGGTGGCGAAGCAGGCGATCCTCCTCCTCGAGTGGGCGATGGCCGACTCCCCCGTCTCCGACGCGCGGAAGGCGGCGATCCTCGAGGGGATCGTCCGCCGGGCCGGGAAGCTGCGGTCCTCGCGCCGCCCGTTGCCCCCGGCCGCGCGGCCTGTCCGCCAGGAGCGGGAGCGTTGAGGACGGTCGTCCTCGACACGAGCGTCCTCCTCCAGCTCTTCCTGGGAGAGCGGGGCTCGGACGCCGCGAAGACCCTGATGACGGCCTACGCGGCCGGGCGACTCACCGTAGCGCTTCCGGAGCTCGTGCTCCTCGAGTTCGCCGGGGCGCTCTCGAACCACGAGCAGCGAGGTCGCCTCAAGCCCCAGGAGGTCGACGGAATGCTGGAGGACCTCCTGGGACTCGGCATCCGCTGGGTCCCCTCCGCGGGGCTCCTCGGCCAGAGCGTCGTCTTCGCCCGCCAGACGGGACGAGGGGTGAGCGACGGCGCCTTCCTCGCCCTCGCGGAGCGGCTAGAAGCCACCCTCGTCACGGCGGACGCCAGCCTCGTCGAGGCCTGTCGAGGAAAGTTCGCCTTCGTCACGCCCCTCGAGGACGCGGTAGAGGTCCTGGGGCTCTGAGACCCGGCCGGGCGCCCTCGCCGGGGGCCATCGGGCCGGGACGTTTTCCGCGTTCCACGCGTCGTAGGCGCGGCGGAGCTCGGCGAGCCTCTCCGGGTCGCGCGCCGCGAGGTCCACGTTCTCCCCGATGTCGGAGGCGAGATCGAAGAGCTGCGCCTCCCCGCCGCCCCGGACGACGAGCTTCCAGTCCCCGACGCGCGCGGCCGACTGCGGGCCCATCCGCCAGAAGAGTGCGGGGTGCGGGTCGTCGCTCCGCTCCCGGGTGAGGAAGGGGAGGAGGTCCACGCCGTCGAGAGAAGCCCCGCCCTCCGTGGCAAGCCCCGCCGCAGCGAGGGCGGTCGCGGCGACGTCGAGAGAGGAGACGGGCCGCCGGAAGACCCCCCCGGCGGGGAGGGTCCCCTTCCACCGGACGAGGTAGGGGACGCGGATCCCCCCCTCGTAGACCTGTCCCTTCGCGCCCCGCAGCGGCCCGTTCGAGGAGGTCGTCCGCCCCGTGGGCCCTCCGTTGTCCGACAGGAAGAAGACGAGGGTCCGCTCCTCGAGCCCCTCCTCGCGGAGCTTCGCGAGGACGCGGCCCACCGCGTCGTCCATCGCCGCGAGCATCGCGGCGAAGGTCTGGCGCCGCGGATCCGCGAGGGAGGCGAACCTCTCGAGCCGCGCCTCCGGCGCCTGGAGCGGCGCGTGGACGGCGTTGAAGGGGAGGTAGAGGAAGAAGGGGCGCGCGCGGTGCCGGCCGATGAATTCGGCCGCCTCGCGGGCGAAGAGGTCGGTCAGGTACTCCGCGGGCTCGAAGGCCTCCGTCCCCCGCAGGAGCGGGACGGCGCTCGTCGAGCGGGGGAGGTAGGCGTGGGCTCCCGCGAGGAATCCCACGAATTCCTCGAAGCCCCGCCGCGTCGGCCGGGCCTCCTCGCGGTAGCCGAGGTGCCACTTGCCGAACATTCCGGTCGCGGTCCCCGCCTCGCGGAACCGTTCGGCGAGGGTCGGGTGGTCCTCGGGGAGGCCGAAGTCGGGCGCCGCCACCGCCGGCGGGCCGGGGTTGTGCTCGAAGCCGAAACGTTGGCCGTAGCGCCCGGTGAGGAGCCCCGCGCGGGTCGGGGCGCAGAGCGGCGCCGTGACGTACCCGTCCGTGCAACGCACGCCGTCCCTGGCGAGGGAGTCGATGTTCGGGGTCGGGATGTCCTTCCCCCCCTGCACGCCGAGCTCGCCCCACCCGAGGTCGTCGGCGAGGAAGAGGACGACATTGGGGGGAATCCGGCGGGGACGGGATTCGCGCCTCGACTCGCTCGCGGGTTCGCGAGGGGCGGGCGCCGAGCACGCCGCGGCGAGAAGAGCGAGGAGGAGTCCGGTCAGCGCTCGATTCGGCATGGGGAGGCGGGGGCAGCGGTCGCGTGCCTGCGAGTCGAACCCCCCCGGGTCGCCGAGGTGTCGGATCCCCCGCGTCGGGCGCGCGTCACCGCGCGCAGAAGGCTTCGAACGCCGCGCGGAGCGTCGCCTCGGTGACGTCCGAGTGGATCGCGATCTTCCGCTCCTCGAGGAGGGGAGCGAGGTTCTCCTCGTACTCCGCCCCCCGCGGCAAGGCCATCGTCTGTTCCCCCTTCTCCGGGTTTCCGAGGACGAGCTCGATCGAGTCCCCGGACCGGAGGAACGACGCTTCCAGGCCGAGGAGGAAGCGCGCCGTCTGCTCGAACTCCGTGGGCTTGCGGCCCGAGGGCCGGGACGACGCGCCCCCCCTCGAATCCTCCGACACTGAATTCTGCGACCCTGGGGCCGGCTTCCTCGCGTCCTCCAGGGCGGCTTTCCGGACGTCCGTGAGGATCTCTTCGAGCCACGAGGTGAGGAGATTCCGGTAGCCCTCCCGGCTTGCGGGGAAACGGAACGCGAGAGCCCCTCCGCGCCGCAGGAGGAAGGGCTCCTTCGCCTCGAGCGCCCGTCGGAGGAGGGCGCCGCTCTCCTCGTCCGCGAGTCGCAGCGTCTCCCGGAAGCGCGCGAGGGTCCTCTCCTCGGAGAGCGCGGCCCGAATCGCGTCGTTCGCTAGGTCGAGGAAGCCGGAGAGCTTCGAGAGCCGCACGCACTGCCACCAGCAGAGCCTTCCCTCGGCGTCGCGGAAGAACCGTCCGTGCTCGACGGCGACGTTCTCCCGGAGGAACGAGCCGATCCGCGCCTCGAAGTCGGTCTTGTGCGTCTCGGGATCGTCGATGGGAAGAGGGAGGAGCCCGTAGAGGAGGGAGACCCATCGCTCCCCCCTCGCGATCCGGTCGAGGTCCTTTCCCGCGCCCTCCGGCCCTGCGCCAAACCAACCCCCCGAGTCGTGGTAGAGACCCCGGTCGACGAGGAGGAGGTCGATCCGGTCGCGCGCCGCGTCGATCCGGAAGCGGATCTCTTGCTCGTCGTACGGGAGGCAGCCGGGGAGGAAAAGAGCGGCCGCGAGGAGGGGGAGGAGTCGAAGGGTTTGCCGCATGGTCCGAACCTCCGAGAGGGAGCCGCGCGGATCTTAGAACGGTCGGGTCGCGCCACCCGTTCCCCCCGGGCCTGGGGAAGGGGGGGCCGGGGATCGATTCCTCCCGGCGGTCGGGATACCTTTCGGCCTGATCCCGGTCCAGGCCGGAGACGCGTCCTGGCACGGCGCCGTCCCCGGGGACCGGCTCACCAGGAGCGCATGCCCAAGGAATCGAATCCCTTCACGCCGGGCGTGCCGGTGCCGGTCGACTTCTTCGTCGGCCGGAGGACCGAGATCGAGCGCCTGGTCCACTCGGTCTCCGAGGTCGCGGGGGGAAGGCAGCGCAACGTCTTCCTCGCCGGGGAGCGGGGGATCGGGAAATCCTCCCTCGCCAGGGTCATCCGCTTCCTCGCGCGGAGGGACCACGACCTCCTGTGCGTGCAGGTCCTCCTCGGGGGCGTGACGGACCTGGGCGAGATGGTCCGGCGGATCCTCGAGCGCCTCGTCAACGACAGCCGGGGGCAGGCCTGGTACGACCGGGTGGCCGAGCTGTTCGGCAAGCGGGTGCGCGAGGTCGGGGTCCTCGGGGTGACCCTGTCGTTCGAGAGCCCCTCGGAGGAGCTCGAGGAGCTCGTCCGCTCCTTCGTCCCGGCCCTCCGGAGGATCCTCGAGCGGATCCGGGGGATGAAGAAGGGGCTCCTCCTCGCGCTCGACGACGTGAACGGGCTCGCCGAGGTTCCCGCCTTCGCGAACTGGCTGAAGAGCGTCGTCGACGAGATCGCCCTGTCCGAGGAGCCGGTCCCCTTCCTCCTCCTCCTGATCGCGACCGAGGAACGGCGGGAGGAACTGATCCAGCACAATTCCTCCATCGCCCGCGTCTTCGACGTCGTCGACATCCGCACGCTCTCGTCGGAGGAGAGCGAGGACTTCTACCGCCGGGCGTTCGATCGCGCCCGCCTCCGCGTGGAGCCCGACGCGCTCCGCGTCCTCGTCCAGGCGGCGGGCGGGTTCCCCGCCCTCCTCCACGAGCTGGGGGACGCCGTCTACTGGCTCGACAAGGACGGAGTCGTCACGGAGTCGGACGCCTACGCGGGGGTCCTTGAGGCCGCCGACCGGATCGGGCGGAAGTACGTCCAGCCCCGCGTCATCCGCGAGATCCACAGCCGCCGCCACCGCGCCATCCTCCACAAGCTGGTGGCGGGGGGGCTCGCGACCTCGATCCGGCGGCGGGACCTCGCGGCGAGGCTCAGCGCCGAGGAGAACCGGGTGCTCGACAACTTCTTCGGCCGGATGCGCAAGCTCGGCGTCCTCATCCCGGACCCCGACGGGGAGCCCGGCTCCTACCGGTTCGCCAACCAGCTCCTCGAGATCTACCTCTGGATGGAGGGACAGCGGGCCCGGGCCGTCCGCGCGGAGGCGCCGTCGGCCGCGGGGAAGGGGAAGTAGCGGGCGTCCGCCTCCGGAGGGGTTGATCGGAGGGGGCGCCCCGGTGGAATGGGGGGACCGGACGGGCGATGACGAGGATCGATTCGGACAGACGGAGGAGCGGGGGAGCGGCGCTCTGCCTGCCGGCCGCCCTCGCCCTCCTCGCCTCCTGCGCCGCCCCGGCCTCCGGTCAGGCGCCCGACGAGGTCGAGACCTGGCTGAAGGAGCTCTCCGAGGCGCCCGGACCCTCCGGCTTCGAGGAGCCGGTCGCGCAAGTCTTCGGGAGGTTCCTCAAGCCTCTCGTCGACGAGATCGTCCGGGACAACCTGGGAGGGGTCGTCGGCACGCGCCGCGGTCCGGAGGGGGGCCCGCGGCTCCTCCTCGACGCCCACCTCGACGAGATCGGCTTCCTCGTGAAGCGCGTCGACGAGGCGGGCTACCTCCACTTCTCCCTCCTCGGCTGGAACACGCCCCACCAGCTCCTCGACCGGCGCGTCGTGATCCACACGCGCAAGGGGCCCGTCCCCGGGGTGATCCAGACCCGGCCGGACCCGCCGAAGGAGAAGGTCGTCTCCGGCGACGAGATGTTCATCGACGTCGGGTCCCCCTCGAAGGCCTTCACCGAGGAGACCCTCGGCGTCCGGGCCGGCGACGCGATCACCCACGAGTCGACGTTCCGCCGGCTCGGGGACCCGAGGTACCTCCTCGGGAAGGCGTGGGACGATCGCTCGGGGCTCGCCGTCGTCCTCGGGGCGATGCGGGAGACGAGGGGGAAGACCCTTCCCTGCACGCTGATCGCCTCCGGGTCGGTTCAGGAGGAGGTGACCCTCGCGGGCGCGCAGGTGGTCGCCTCCCTCGCGCGGCCCGACGTCGCGATCACCCTCGACATCGACGAGACCTGCGACCAGCCCGGCGCCGACCCCGACTACGCCAACGCCGCGCTCGGCAAGGGGGTCGTCGTGATCCTCCACACGAAGGAGATGGTTCCCCAGGTCCGCCTGCGCGACTGGGTCCTCGACCTCGCGAAGGAGCGCGGGATCCCGGTCCAGCCGATGGTCGAGGAGGGGGGAGGGACCGACGCGGGCCCGATCCACAAGCACGGCCTCGGGGTCCCGACGCTCGACCTCGTCCTCCCGCAGCGCTACTACCACTCCGCCAACGGCGTGATCCACCGCGACGACGTCGAGGCGGCGATCCGGCTCCTCGCCGCCGTCGCGGAGCGGCTGGACCGCCCGACGCTGGAGAGGATCCGCCCGCCGCAGATCCGGTGAGCGCCTCGACGACCTCGGAGCTCATGATCGCGCGCGCCGCGCGGGAGCTGCGGGACGGCGAGGTGGTCTTCGTCGGGATCGGGCTCCCCAACCTCGCCTGCAACCTCGCCCGCCTCACCCGCGCGCCGAACCTCGTCCTGATCTACGAGTCGGGCGCGGTCGGGGCCGTCCCCGAGCGCCTCCCGGTGTCGATCGGCGACCCGGCCCTCGCGGCCGGATGCACGGCCGTCGCCTCGATGGCGGACACCTTCCACCTGATCCTCCAGGGGGGCCGGATCGACGTCGGATTCCTCGGCGGCGCCCAGGTCGACCGCTTCGGGAACCTCAACACGACGGTGATCGGGGAGTACGGGCGCCCGAAGGTCCGCCTTCCCGGGAGCGGCGGAGCCTGCGAGATCGCGATCCACAGCAAGCGGGTCGTCGTCGTCGGGGCGCAGAAG
>CBRGOK010000052.1:0-11681 GCA_967798035.1 uncultured bacterium | reverse complement strand
CCGGCGCGAGGCGGCCCCTCCCCCCTACTTCTTCTTGCGCCGGTAGTCGGCCCGCAGGATTTGGGTCCAAGTGCCGTCCTCGTTCTGCAACGAGGAGGTCAGCGTCTTCTGGTCCGGGCCCTTGATCTCGATCACATCGCGATACTTGCAAGTCTTGGACGGGTCTTCGAACGACGGTCCTTCCGTCGCCAGCGTCAGCACCTTCTTCGCCTCGTCCAGCGTGCCCGAATAGGTCCACATGTGGGTCTGCATCGTGTCGACCCACGTGCCCACGAACGCCTTCTTGTTCGGGTCGTAGCCGAGGGTCAGGATCGACGTGAAGGGCTTCCCGTCGAACGAGGCGCTCCCTTCCGCCACGATCCACAGGCCGTCGAGCGAGCGCACGTTCTCGGTGCTCTCGAGCCGCATGGGCTGCGCCCCGGGCCCCATCGTGGCCTCGGATTTCGCCGTCCATTCACCGACGAGTTGCTGGAGCCACACGTGCTGTTGGAGTTTGTCGGGCCGAGGAATGTCCTGGACCGGAAACACGCCGGCGGCCAGCCCGGCGATGAGCGCGATCGGCTTCATGCGTGGGTGTCCCTTTCGGGGTCGGGAGACGGAGGCGCTCCGCCTCGCGGGGAGCGGGGATTCCATTCGCCTGAGCGAAAACGCGTGAATGACTCGATAGCAGGTACGGCGATCCGCCTCGCGGCAATCGGGGATTCTTTTCGCCCGGAGCCGTCGCGAGCG
This sequence comes from uncultured bacterium, assembly GCA_967798035.1. GTDB lineage: Bacteria > Planctomycetota > UBA1135 > UBA1135 > JAKEFM01 > JAKEFM01. Next base: position 10,952 of record CBRGOK010000052.1, on the reverse strand, counting down.
ATCGTTCGATGGCCGCTTCGCTCCGGCGCGCCGAATCCGGACGAGGTGGGAGTCGGAAAGGTCTTCGGACGGCCCCGACCTCACCCCGGCAGGCCGCGAACCGGGGACCGTCCCTTGAGCCGGACGGGGCCGTAGAGCGCCTCGAGCGCGGCCTCGATCGAAGGACGTTCGAGTCCATAGGCGACGAGGCAGGGTGAGGTCGCCTCGACTCCGATCGCGGCGAAGGGCGTGCCCAGGACGAGGTAGGTCGCACGCCCTCGGGACAATGCGGCGCGGACCTGAGCGATTGCCTTCTCGCCCGGGACCGGCCGACCCCGGAAGCCGCGGACGGCGGTGAAGAGGACGACGACGTCGGCAGGGTCCCGAGTGCAGGCGCCCTCAGCAGGGGAGCAGGAGGCCGAGGGATCCCGTCGGCGTAGGGCCTCCTCGAACCGCTTCGGCCCGATCCCCGTCTCGTCGTCGTCGACGAGGAGGAACTTCGCGCCTCGACCCGGGGCGAACGAAGGGAGCCCGCTCGGACCGACGAGGGTGAGGGATCGGCGCGCGACCTCGAGGGCGAGGGCGCCGGTCGCTTCCAGCCCGACGGATTCGCCGGTCGGGCCCGCGCCGCGGTCCAGGGCCGCGGCGCGCTTCGCCGCGAGGACGCGACCGGCCGCCTCGTCGAGGCGGGAGCGCTTGAGGTCACCCCGTTCGACCGCCGCGACGATCGCCCGGGCCGCGGCCGCGGGGTCCTCCGGATAGAGGGCGACGTCGCAGCCAGCGGCGAGGGAACGGACGGCGGCCTGCTCCTCGGTGCCGGCGGTCCGGATCGCCCGCATCATCAGCGCGTCGGTGACGACGAGGCCGCGGTAGCCCATCCGCTCGCGGAGGAGTCCCGTCACGACCCGCCGTGAAAGGGTCGCGGGCAGCCGTCCGTCCAGCTCGACGGCCGGGAAGGCGAGGTGGCCGACGAGGATCGCGGGAATCTCCGCCTCGACCGCGGCCTCGAATGGGGCGAGATCGCGGGTGTGGACGGTCTCGAAATCCCCCTCGATCCGCGCGACGGCGAGGTGGGAATCGACCGAGGTCGAGCCGTGGCCCGGGAAGTGCTTCGCCGCCGCGAGGACGCCCGCCCCGGCGAGCCCGCTCGCGAAGGCGAGGCCCAGGGCGGCGACCCGGGAGGGATCGTCGCCGAGTGCGCGGGTGTCGACGATCGGGTTGCGCGCCTCGCTCGCCACGTCGAGGACCGGAGCGAAGTCGAGGTGCACCCCGAGGGCGCGGGACTCGCGCCCGACGGCGAGTCCGACGCGGCGGAGGAGGTCCTCCTCGCCGGCCGCGCCGAGGGCCATGAAGGCCGGAAACTCCGTCGCCCCCTCGACCTGCTGGCCGCAGCCCCGCTCGAAGTCCGCGCAGAAGAGGAGCGGGACGGGGGAGGCGGCCTGGGCTCGGGCCGTCAGGTCGCGGACGGATTCCACCGAGCCTCCGAAGAGGGCGAACCCGCCCGGGCGGATCTTCTCGATCCAGCGGAAGAGGCGCTCGGGCCCCTCCCGGTCGTGGTTCGGCGCCGGAGGGAGGCGAACCGCGGGGAAGACGACCTGCCCGGCCTTCTCGGGGAGCGAGAGGTCCGCGACGCGCGGGAGGGGCACGGCCTTAGGATACGGCCGCGCCCTTCGGAGAAGGGAATCGATGCCCGAGGCTCGCGGCCGGATCGTCGCGGCAATCTTCCTCACGGCGGGAGGCACGATGGCACAGCAGGCGGCGGAGAGCCGCATCGCGGTGTTCTTCGAGGAGGGCTTCCCGACGCTCGACGCGCCGCCGCTCTCGAAGTCGGAGCTGGAGGAGGCGCTGGTCCCGCTCGGCGGCCGATTTCTCGGCCTCGACGCGCTCCGCGACGGGCTCGACCGAGACGCCTACGACCTCCTCGTCCTCCCCAATGGCTCGGCGATCCCGAAGAACGCGTGGAAGGCGATCGTCTCCTTCCTCGAGGAGGGGGGCTCGCTCTGCGTGCCCGGCGGCGCGCCGCTCTCGGTTCCCGTCCGCCGGGAGGGAAACGGCTGGAAGGTCGAGGTCCCGCAGCCGGCCTATGGCCGCGAGGTCCTCCTCGGTCCGCCGGCCCTCGTCGTCGGCCCGGGCGCGCCGATCGCCGCGGAGGAACTCGAGTGCATCGAGGGGGACACGACGGGCTTCGCCCCGGAAGCGTCGGTCGCGATCCGCCCCTCGCGGGTCTTCGCCTTCGACATGCGGTTCACCGACCGCAAGGACTTCGAGAAGGAGGACGGGTCCTCGGGACCGAGGGACGCCCTCGTGCGCCCTCTCGTGCGCGGGCTCCTGGAGAGGGGGGAGTTCGTCGCGCCGATCGCCCTCGAGATCGACCGGTTGCGGGGCCGCTTCGCGGGAGGCCGGTGGGTGCTGGCGCCCTTCGACGGCCCGCGGTCTCCGGCCCTCGTCCGCGCGCTGGCGGAGCGCGCGCTCGCCGGACCTCACGAGCTCGTCGTCCGGCCGCTTTCGCCCTGGGTCGGCGCCGGCGAGCCCGCCGCGTTCCGGATCGAGTTCCGGAAGCCCCGGGGGTCGAAGGCCGGACGCGCGTCCGGAGATCGCACGGCCGATCCGCTCCAGGCCGAGGTCGTCCTCACCGGCGCGAACGGGACCGAGGTCGCGAGGTCGGCCGTCGAGTTGACGGGCACGGGATCGCTACGGACCGGGGAGTTCCGGACGGCTGGGGCGGCGCTGCCGGAGGGGCTCGTCACGGCGACGGTCCGGGTGGCCGGGGGACCCTTCGAGGCGCGGGCCGGCGTGCGGATCGGAGCGAAGTTGCCGCCGGGGCCTCCGCTCGCGGTGCGAGGCGAGGAGTTCCTCCGCGGAGGGAAGCCGTTCCGGGTCTCGGGGATGACCTACATGGACTCCGGCGTCCACCGGAAGTTCCTCTTCGAGCCGGACCCCGCGCGGTGGAACGAGGACATGGCGGCGATGCGGCGCGCCGGCGTGAACCTGCTGCGGACCGGCCTCTGGTCCGCCTGGAAGACCGCGATGCTCGACGCGGGCGCCCCCTCGGAGGCCTTCCTCCGTTCGCTCGACGCGTTCGTCGCGACGGCGGCGAGCCACGACCTGCCGGTGATCTTCACCTTCTTCTCCTTCCTCCCGGAGGCTTGGGGAGGAGAGAACCCCTTCCTCGACCCGCGCTCGCTCGCCGCGCAGCGGGAATTCGTCGCGGCGATCGCGAGGCGGTACCGGGGCTCGCCGTGGGTGCTCTTCGACCTGATCAACGAGCCCTCGTTCTCGTCGGCCCGACATCTCTGGTCGACCCGGCCCAACGCCGACGCCCACGAGGAGGCCGCCTGGAAGGACTGGTGGAAGCGCGCGCTCGGCGTCGTGACGAAGGGGCCCGACGGCAAGGAGCGCGAGGAGTCGGAGGCGTGGGGGGAGGTCTTCGAGCGCTGGCGGCTCTCCCCTCGCGCGGGCCTGAAGCTGCCCGCGCCCGAGGACTTCGAGCCCTGGCGTCACATCTACGAGGGGAAGTCGCCGCGGCGGGCGGCGGCGTACCTGCGCTTCGCGCAGGAGGCGTTCGCCTCCTGGGCGGGCGCCCTCCGGGAGACGATCCGCGCGAACGCGGGTCCGCAGGCCCTCGTCACGGTCGGCCAGGACGAGGGGGGCCTCGCGGATCGGCCCCATCCCCTCCTCCACGCGGAGGCGGTCGACTTCACCTGCATGCACACCTGGTGGAACAACGACGACCTCCTCTGGGACGCGGTCGCCGCGAAGGCGGTCGGGAAGCCCCTCCTGGTCGAGGAGACCGGCGTCATGCTCGAGGAGGACATGGACGGCCGGAGTCGCCGGAGTCCGGCCGAGGTCCGCGACCTCCTCGAGCAGAAGCTCGCCCTCGCCCTCGCCGGGCGCGCCGTCGGCTCGATCGTCTGGACGTGGGACGCGAATCCCTACATGCCCTCCGACAACGAGGCGTCGATCGGGCTGCTGCGGGCGGACGGCTCGGAGAAGGCGGAGCTCGAGGTGTTCCGCGGGGTCGCCGCGTTCCTCGAGAGGAACCGCGAGAGGATGACGGAGCCCGAGCCCGATTCCGTCGCCGTCCTCCTTCCGCACGCCGGCCAGCACCAGCCGCGCTCGCACGCGCTCGAGGCCTCCCGGCGCTGCGTCCGCACGCTCTTCTACCCGCCGCTCGGCGTGGGAGCCGAGGCCGCTAGCGACCTCGCGCCGAGCGGCCTCGCGGGGCGTCGTCTCATCGTCGTCCCCTCGCCGGGCGCGATCGCGCGGAAGGGCTGGGAAGCGCTGGAGGAGGCGGTCCGCGGCGGCGCGACGGCGCTGATCACTGGTCCCTTCGACGCCGACGAGGACGGGCTGCCGGCCGGACGGCTCGGGGGCCTCGGACTCTCCGGGATCGTGAGACCGGTCTCGCGGGAGATGCGCCTGACGGCGGGGGAGATGTCGATCGAGGTCTCCTTCGGCGGCTGGAAGCTCGACAGGATCGAGTGGCTCGACCTTGGCGGGCCCGGCCTTGTCGAAAGGCCCCTCGGCTCCGGCCGTTTCCTCCTCTGCCCCCTCCCGGTCGAGCTCTCGGACGATGCCGGATCGGCCGAGGCGCTCTATCGCGAGGCGGCGCGCATCGCGGGAGTCGCGACCCCCGCCCCTTCGCCGCGAGGGCTCCTCGTCCGGACACTCCGGTTCCCGCGGGCGGTCCTCTGCATCCTGGTGAACGAAGGGAGCGAGGCGGCAAGTGTCGGTCTCGGCGCAGGCCGGAGCCTCGGCCCGTTCGAGGTCCCGCCGGGACGTTCGGCCCTCCTCCTGCTCGACGGGGCAATGACCGGGCTGATCGATCGGTACCCGACCGAGGGACGCTGATCCCGAGGCGGGCTTGATGCCGTGCCGCCTCATCCGCCCTTTAGAGGGGTGCTGACCGCCGCTCGGAAGGGGCGCTCCGCTCCTTTCTCCGGCACGGAGATCGAAGCATGAACCTCGTCGGTACCGCAATCGGCATCGGCCTGTCGGTTCTCGCCGCCTGCCTCGCGCCCGGAACGCATGGAGAGTCCGGGCGGCAGGAGAGGGAGGAGCCGAAAGGCCTTCGGGCGGACATTCCCGGGGCGAACCATCGGCTGATGGAGCCGTTCGTCGGGACGTTCGACACGGAGTTCATCTACTTCCCGCCGGGGGCTCCTGCCGTCGTCTCGAAGGGGGGGACGATGGTCAACTCGTGGGTGATGGATGGGCGGTTCCTGAAGCACGAGTTCGTGGGGGATTTCGGCGGCGCGCCCTTCCGCGGCGTCGGCTACTGGGGCTACAGCAACACCGGCCGGACCTTCGAGGGGGTCTGGATCGACAACGTCTCGACCGCCATCTCGTTCCGGAGCGAGGGGCGGGTCTCGGAGGACGGACGGGTCTTCACGACCGAGTACGAGCAGACGGATCCGGCGACGGGGAGGAGGGAGCGCCACAGGGACGTGACGCGGCTCCTTACCGCCGACCGCCACACCTGGACCTCCTCCCTCCTGGCGGAGTCCGGGGAGGTGAAGCAGATGGAGGCCGTCTACACGAGGCGCAGGGGGTAGCGATCTCGGGCGGCGCGCGACGGCGGCCCGCCCCGCTCCCGCCTCGAAGACACCTTCCTCGGGCTCGAATCCATGGACTCCTCCGCACGGACGACGGGATGGCGGAGAGACCTTCCGGCGTCGATCGTCGAGGACGAAGCCGCGGCGTCCGGGCGGAGCCCGGTCCGAGGGGAATCCGGATGCCGCGGAGCCCGTTCCCCTCTTTAGGAGTGCCATGCAGGACGCACCGGTGGAGCTAGGGTCCGGACTCGCCGACGTCGTCCGACTCCACCAGGACCCGATCCGCCGGTACCTCGCCTACCTCGGTTGCCCCCCTTCCGAGGCCGACGACCTCGTCCAGGAGGCGTTCCTGGCGTTCCTCCGTGCCGGAGCGCGGGACATGGGGTATCCCGCGACCGGGTCGTACCTCCGCAAGACGGCGCGCAACCTCCTCGTCGCCCACCTGCGGAAGAGGCAGACGAGGCCGCTCCTCCTGAACCTCGACGAGGCGGACGCCGCGTGGGGACGGTTCGATCGGGGAGACGGAGGGGAGGGCTACCTCGAGGCCCTCCGCGGCTGCCTCCGGAGCTTGCAGCAGCGGGCCGTCGAGGCGCTGCGCCTTCGCTACGGCGAGGGGCGCTCCCGGGAGGAGATCGGGCGGAGCCTGGGCCTCGCGGTGGGAGGCGTGAAGACCCTCCTCGAACGCTCCAAGGGGCTCCTGCGGGACTGCATCGAGACCAGGCTCTCGGCGTGAACGCCCTCGACGAGAGGCTCCTCGAGATCGCCCTGGCGGAGGTCTTCCGCGGGCCCCGCGCCGACCTGTCCGTCCGCGTGCTCGAGGCCTGGCATCGCGAGAGGTCGAGCGGCCGTTCGCCCGGCGGAGGGTCGATTGCGCCGGCCTCGCGACGGAGCAGGGCCGGGATCCTGGCGCTCTCCGCCGCCGCGGCGATCGCGGCCGGGATCCTCGTCTTCTGGCGGCTTCTCCCCGCGCGCGGCGCGGAGGTCGTCGCGACCGCCTCCGCCGAGGCGCGCGTCTTCCGGTCCGGGGAGGGGGATCCGAGAGCGTCGAAGGAGGTGCGCCGGGGCGACTTCGTGGCCTCCTTCCCGTCGGACGCCGCTCCCCCCCTCGCCTGGGGAGGCGACGCGGTCCGGTGCGGCCCGGCCACGCTCCTACGTCTCGACGCGTGGGAGGGATCTCCCCGTCTGTCCGTCCTGCTCGGCGCGGTCCGCCTCGATCACCGCGAGGCGACCCCTCGCGTCCTCGCGACCGACCATGCGGTCGGTCGACTCCACGGCCCCTCCGCCGTGGAGGTCCGGGTTCTCCCCTCCTTCCAAGGAGCCGACCACATGTTCACGCAGACGGTCCGGAATCGGATGAAGGGGCCCCTGCCGGGCGTCGCGGTCACCGCGCTCGCCGTCCTCCAGGGGTCGATCCTCGTCGAAGCGCGAGGCGAGTCGCGGACGGTTCGTGCCGGAGAGTCCGTCGCGGTGGATGCCTCGGGGTTCCAGGACTCCGCCGCGCCCGGGCTCGCGGCGGGGCCCGAGCACGACCTGCTCAAGAAGATGGCCGGGCAGTGGACGACGAAGGTGAGGTTCCGCCGCTCCCCCGCCGAGGCGTGGGGCGAAGCGAGCGGGACGGATGTCCGGGAGCTCGGCTGCGGCGGGCAGTGGCTCTTCGCCTCGGTCCGGAGCGCCGGCTTCGAGGGTCGCCAGCAGCTCGGCTACGACGCGGGCAAGAAGAAGTTCGTCGCCACCTGGGTGGACAACGAATCGCCCGGCATGACCCTCTGGGAAGGGACCTTCGACGCGAAGGAGAAGGTCCTGACGCTCCGCTCGGAGATCGCCGATCCGTCGTCCGGCAAGCCCGTGAAGCTGCGGATGACCTACGACCTGAGTCGGGACGACGCGATGGCCTGCCGGGGCTTCGTCCGTCTCGAAGGGGACGAGTTCCAGAGCCTCGACATCGCCTACGCGCGGAGCGCGGGACCGCGGTAGCGGCCTCGAGCTCCCCATCCGATCCTGATCCGCGCAGGATCCGCCCTCCCGGCGCATCCCCCCGTCGACGCGGTTCCTTGCCAACCTCGGGCGATCCGGAGAGCGTCCCGGCGATCCCCGAGGAGTCGACCCATGCTGAAAGCCTTGCTCGAGCGGTACAAGCGGCACCGGTTCGCGTGCCTGCTCTTCTTCCTCCTGGTCACGATCGGCGCCCACGCCGCGTTCGACGCGCTCGGCCTGCGATTCAATCCGCTCGAGGCACTCCTCGCCCTGAACCTGGTGGCCGCGATCGCGACGATCACCGGTAGGCGGGCGATCCGGGCGTGCCTCGCCCTCGGCGGCGCGTTCCTCGCCTTCCAGAGCCTCCGGGTCGCGGTCGGGCACGCCACGATGTTCCACATAAGCGAGGTCGCGTGGGTCGCGGTCTCGCTCCTCGCGACGGCCGCGAGCGCGCGACAGGCGCTGCGGCGGGGGCCGGTGGACAGCGAGCGCATCGCCGCCGCCCTCGACGCGTACCTCCTCGGCGGGCTCGTCTTCGGCGTCTGCTTCTGGGTGATCGGACAGGCCCGGCCCGGCTCCTTCGGGGGGGTTCCGGAGGCCGGTCTCGACCTGGGAACGGCCATCTACTTCAGCTTCGTGACGATCTCGACCCTCGGGTACGGGGACATCCTCCCCGTGAGCGAAGCGGCGCGGGGCCTCGCGATGCTCGAGGCCGTCGGCGGGCAGATGTACCTCGCCGTGCTCGTGGCACGGCTCGTGAGCCTGTACGCTTCGCCGGCGGCGAAGGGAGGCCGACCCGCCGACTAAGGCGTCAGGTCGACCGCGACGACGTTCGTGAACGAGCCGGCGAGCGGGGCGAGCGAGGTGAGGACCGCCGCTTGCACGTAGACCGTCGCCGGGGCGAGGACCGTGCCGACGGGGACGGGGAACTGGTCCATGCCGGAGGCGGGGACGAGCCCCGTGTGGAACAGGGTCAAGCCGATCGGGCTCAGTCCGAGGTTGCCGGTGAGGGGGGGAAGCGGGATCGTCGCCGTCCCCAGGGAGAGCGCGAGGACGACCGTGGCCCCGGCGGGCCCGGGCGTGTTGAAGCGCACCGTCCCGCCGCTCGACGCTTCGCCCGTCACCGTCATCGGCGTCGGGAGGCCGCAGGCCTGGGTGAGCTTGAAGCCCGAGACGATGTAGGCCTCCCCCGCGTCGTTGTAGGCGTTGTTCATCCCCGCCGCCGTCATCCCGTTCGGGAGGAGGTCGGCGTACCCGTCGAGGTCGTGCTCCACCCAGTCCATCGAGTAGCCCATGATGTCGCCCGCCTCGCCGCCGAGGATGCGGGCGTAGGCGAGTCCGCTGCCCGCGGCGAGGAGGTCGACGGAGGCCGGGAGCGGGTTCGTCGAACCGAAGAAGACGTAGCAGTCCCCGGCGCTGCTCCGGCCGAGCGGGCTCGCGGTGGGGGAGGAGATCGCGAAGTCCTGCAACCCGTCGGCGTTCATGTCGAGGAAGAGGCAGGTGTCCCCCGCGATGTCCCCGGAGAAGGCCCCGTAGAACACCGTCGCGAAGGAGGGGGGCGTGAAGAGGTCGATCGTCACCCCTCGGAGCGCCGGGCCGCCCGCGAGGACCCAGCACTCTCCCGCGCCCGGCCGCGCGTTCCCCGGACCGTCGGCGGTGAGGGCGCCGAGCACGAGGTCCGGGATGCCGTCGCCCGTGAAGTCCCCGGTCCGGAGCTCCTCGCCGCAGGTGTCGTTGGAGTCGGGCCCGTAGATCACGGTGTGGGACCCGGCCGGCGGCGCGGCGAGGTCGATCGTCGAGCCGGGCGCGAGGGGGCCGAAGAGGATGTGGGTGTCGCCGCAGTTCGTGCGGGAGTTGCCCGGCCCGTTCCCCGCGCCGACGCCCGGGCCGCCACTCGTCCCGGCGCCGGAACGATTGAGGGCCGCCGAGGCGACGAGGTCGCCGTAGCCGTCCCCGTCGACGTCCCCCGAGGCGATCGTCGAGCCGAAGTCGTCGGCGACGTCGATCCCGTAGACGGTGATCGTCCCGACCGGAGGGGAGGCCATGTCGATCACGGCCGGCCAGCTGGCGGCGCCCGGGATCACGTAGACCTCCCCCGCCCGGTCGCGGCTGTTGCCGGGCCCGTCGGCCTTGTCGGCGCCGAGGAGGAGGTCGTCGATCCCGTCCCCCGTCACGTCCCCGGCCCGCGCCCAGATGCCGAGGCGGTCCTCGGTCTCCGCTCCGTGGATCGTCGTGATGAAGGCGGGAGGAGAGGCGAGGTCGATGTTTCCCGCGATGCCGGGCGTCCCGAACATCACGTAGACCGCGCCCGCGTCGGGGCGCGTCCCGCCGGGGCCGTTCGAGTTCTGCGAACAGATCACGAGGTCCTGGATCCCGTCCCCGTTCACGTCGCCCGTGGCGAGCTCGCAGCCCGCCGTGTCGCCGTGTCCTCCGGCGACGCCCCCGGCCGCGCCGTAGAGGGTGATCCGGTTCGGCGGGTTCGTCGCGCCGTCGAAGAGGCCGCCGACCGTCCCGTCCCCCCACCAGATGTAGACCTCGCCCGCCGTGGCGCGGTTGTTCAGGGGTCCGCTGTTCGCGAACATCGCGCCGATCGCGACGTCGGAGAAGCCGTCCGCGTTGTAGTCCCCCCCCGTCACGGGGAGGCCGACCGAGCCGCTGTTCGGCTCGCTGTTGAAATAGGTCTCCTGCCCCGTCTGTCCGGTGAGGGCGAGGTCCCAGGTCGTGAGGAGCTGGGCCGGGGCGGGGGCGCCGAGGGCGAGCAGGGCGACGAAGAGGGCCGGCTTTCTCATCGGGGCGGGCTCGTTTCCGTAGGAAGGGGCCCCGAAAACCTACCCGCCCGCCCGCGTTCCGACAATGAAGCGCGTCCGCCGCGCCCCCGGCACGCTACCCTCCGCGCCGTGACCGCGCCCGGCCCGGCGACCGTGTTCGCGCCCGCCAGCCAGTCGTCGGGCCCGCCGCGCCTCCTCTCCCTCGACGTCTTCCGCGGCCTCACGATCGCCGCGATGATCGTCGTCAACAATCCGGGCGCGTGGGGGGAGGCGACGCAGTACGGGGCCCTGCGCCATGCGCCGTGGCACGGCTGCACGCCGACCGACCTCGTCTTCCCGTTCTTCCTCTTCATCGTCGGCGTGGCGATCCCCTACTCGATCGGGGGGCGCGCCGAGATCGGCCGTCCGGTCGCGAGGCGGATCCTGCGGCGGGCCGGGATCCTGTTCGGCCTCGGGCTCCTCCTCCACTCCATCCCGCGGTTCGACTTCGGCTCGATCCGGATCCCCGGCGTGCTCCAGCGGATCGCCCTCGTCTACCTCGTCGCGGCCCTCCTTCAATGGAAGACGGGCTGGCGCGCGCAGGCCGGAGCCGCGGCGGGGCTCCTCCTCGGCTACTGGTTGCTCCTCGCGGTCGTTCCCGTCCCGGGCGGGAAAGCCGGCGTCCTCGAGAAGGAGG
>CBRGOK010000051.1:0-11692 GCA_967798035.1 uncultured bacterium | reverse complement strand
CGGGAGGGTCGTCGCCGTCACGTCCGAGAAGAGCCCCGCTCCCCCGTTCTGATAGAGGCGGCCCTGCTGCCCGACGTTCCCCGTCACCGCGACGAGATCCCCGTCCTCGTCGACGTCGCCGAGCGCGACGGCGGTCGTCGCGTCGAGGACGGCGGGAAGGTTCGTCGCGGTGGCGTTCGCGAAGACGCCCGTGCCCAGGTTCAGGTACAGGCGGTCCTGCGAACCGAAGGAAGAGGTGTTCAAGTCCCCCACGTACGCGTCGAGATCCCCGTCCCCGTCGACGTCGCCGAGGGCGGCCGCCTGCGTCTGGATCCAGAGGGACGGCAGGTTCGTCGCCGTGGCATCCACGAAGACGCCCGTGCCGACGTTCAGGTAGAGGCGGCTCTGCACGCCGCTGTGCCCCGCCAGGACGTCGAGGTCTCCGTCGCCGTCGACGTCGCCGAGAGCGAGGGCGGCCGTGAAGCCGGCGAAGGAAGGGAGGTTGGTCGCCGTGGCGTCCACGAAGGCGCCCGCGCCGCCGTTCAGGTATAGGCGGTTCGTCTGCGTGTAGCTCCCGACGACGGCGTCGAGGTCTCCGTCGCCGTCGACGTCGCCCAGCGCGACGGCCCGCGTGTTGCCGGGGATGGCGGGGAGGTTCGTCGCCGTGGCGTCCGCGAAGACCCCCGTCCCCTCGTTCAGGGAAAGGCGGTCCTGCACGAGGGACGTGGAGAAGGAGGAGTTCCCCACGAACGCGTCGAGGTCGCCGTCCCCGTCCACGTCGCCGAGGGCGATCGCGGCCGAGGAGTCGCCGGACGGCGGGAGGGCCGTCGCCGTGACATCCGCGAACACTCCGGTCCCGCTGTTGAGCTGCAAGGAGCTCTGCCCGCTGGTCCCGAGGAGGGCGTCGAGGTCGCCGTCTCCGTCCACGTCGCCGAGCGCCACCGCCTGCGTCCAGCCGGGGAAGGCGGGCAGGCTCGTCGCCGTGACGTCCGTGAAGGCTCCCGCGCCGCCGTTCACGTAGAGGCGGTTCTGCTGGAACGCGGCGTTCCCGAAGAGCGCGTCGAAGTCGCCGTCCCCGTCCACGTCGCCGAGCGTCACCGACTGCGTGGCGGCGAGCAGAGTCGGCAGGCTCGTCGCGGTGGCGTCCGTGAAAACCCCGGTCCCCCCGTTGCGGAAGAGGCGACTCTGGGAGTTGCCCGTCCCGCCGACTCCGACCATCACGTCGAGGTCGCCGTCGCCGTCCACGTCCCCGGGGGCCACCGCCTGCGCCGGGCCGATCCCGACGAGCGGGATGTTGGTCAGCGTCGCGTCCACGAAGGTCCCTGCGCCGTTGTTCAGGTGGAGGCGGCACAGTCCGTAGGTCCCGACGAAGACGTCGAGATCGCCATCCCCGTCCGCGTCGAGGAAAGCAACGGCCTCGGTGGAGGCGAGCCCGCCGGGGAAGTTCGTCGCGGTCGCGTCCGCGAAGACGCCCGTCCCGCCGTTCAGGTACAGGCGGTTGACGTCGCCGAAGACTCCGGTCACTCCGAGCACCGCGTCGAGGTCGCCGTCGCCGTCCACGTCCCCGAGGGCGACCGCTGCCGTGTGAACGAGGAGGGCCGGGAGACTCCCCGCCGTCGCGTCCGCGAAGGCCCCCGCGCCGTTGTTCAGGTAGAGACGGTTCTGCGCTCCCTGGCCGGACGGGAGATTCGCGTTCCCGACGAACGCGTCGAGGTCGCCGTCCCCGTCGACGTCTCCCAGCGCGACGGCCCGCGAATCGTCGAGCACGGCGGGGAGGTTCCCCGCCGTGAAGTCCACGAAGACGCCGTTGCCGTCATTCCGGTACAGCCGGTCCAGCGCGCCGGGGCCACCGTTCGCGACGAACGCGTCGAGGTCGCCGTCACCGTCCAGGTCGCCGAGCGCGACCGCCTGAGTGAAGTCGGCGTTCGCCGGGAACATCTCGTGCGTGAACCCGAATCGCTGGGCCGAGGCGAGGGGAGCCGATCCGAGGAGCGCCGAGGCGAGGAAGACGGGAAGCCGCATGGTCTACCTCCATGGAGGAGGTCCGCCTGAAGGACCGAACCTCCCCGCGGGATGTCCCCCCGGGTCGAGGCGGCCGGGCAAGCCGGTCGTCGCGTTCTCCGGGGGAAGCGCTCGCCATCCTAGACCGCGGGGGACCGTCCGGACAGTCGGCCGGGCCGGACCGGCGCTGCCCTCGACCTCCAGGGCGCGGTCTCGCCCCTGCTCCGATGCGGCGAGAGGCCGGTCACGGTCGTGACCTCGAGGTTCGTGAACCGCGGCGGCGGCCGACAGCCAGGGCCATTCGGAGGGACCGGATGCGACGAGCGAGGATGGGGAGAAAGCAGCGCCCCTGTAACCGTTCCGCGTCATAGGAGGGTGGAGGGCCAGGACGCCGTCGTGGCCGGAGCGAGTGAAGGCGAAGGCGAGGGAGAACCTGGAGGCCGCGCGCCGGCTGCTCGCGCTCGGGCTTCTGAACGCGGCCGCCAGCCGGCTCTACTACTCGATGTTCCAGGCCTCGGTGCACGCGCTCGTCCGCCGCAGCGGATCGCCGGCCGATGCGCGACGAGGGGCACGAGCATGGAGCCATGGGAGAGTCGAAGGCCTGGTCGCAGGGATCCGGGGGCAACCCGAGGATCAGGTCCTGTTCCAGGAACTCAGGGCGCTCCGGGAGCGGGCCGACTACGATCGCGAGTCCCTGACCAAGTGGGAGATCGACCGACGTTGGCCCGACGCGGAGAGGTTCGTCCTGCAGGTGACGTCGTGAGGGACGTGCGATTCAAGGCGTTGAGGCTGGCGATCGAGACGCGGTGGCCCGGCAGTCGCGTCGTCTGGGAGCCCTACGAGTCCCCCGACGACCCCTCGATCCGGGGGTGGGTCCACATCCTCCACGTCCCCGGCCGCGATGTCTTCAGGGCGGGGGATCTGGCCGTGCGGCTCGCGTGCGACCTGTTCCCTGGACCGTCCCGGTTCTTCGTCCGCGCCGTGCTGCCCGAGCACGAGGCGTCCATGCTTCGCCGCCTGCGGCTGCGGCCGGGTAGCGCGAGGGACGGACGCAGGCGCCGCGGATCCTCGGCGCGGGCTCCCTCGTCGGCGCGCCGGCGGTCCGTGCGGGCCCGAGCCCGGGCCTGACGGGAGTTCGCCTCCCGCTCCCCGACATCCGACCGGCGAGCGCCTCCGTAACGAGGGGTTGGAGCCGCAGGACGGAGCCTGCGGAGGCGCCGGCCCCGCCGGCGCGAGCATTCCCACCTCCTTCCGGGCTCCCCGTGCATTCCGCGGCCGCCCGCTGCGACCTCGTTCCCAAGGAGCACAACCACCGTGAACCAGACCCGACGCATCCTCGCCCGAGGACTCGCGCTGACGCTCGCGCTCCCGCCGAGCGCGTTCGCGAGCAACCACCGCGAGGCCCCGATCACCGCCCTCGACCACAAGGCCGACATCACCGACATCTACGCCTTCGTGAGCTACGCCCCCGGCCAGGCGCCGGGGACGCCCCCCTCGAAGGTGACGCTGGTGATGGGGGTCGACCCGCTCCTCGAGCCGGCGAACGGGCCGACGCTCTTCCCCTTCGACCCCGCGATCCTCTACGAGATCAAGGTCGACAACGACCACGACGCGCGGGCCGACGTCACGTTCCAGTTCCGGTTCGCGACGGAGTACCAGCTCCCGAACGTCTACACCTCGGTCGCCGGCTTCGGCCCGAACGGCGCCTTCCAGCCCGGCACGACGAACCTCGTCGTGCCGCCCCGGATCGCCACCTTCGACAACCCGGGCCTGAACCTCCGCCAGACCTACACGGTCCGCGTGGAGCGGACGAGCGGCCCGGACCTCGACCTCGAGAATCCGAACGGCTCGCCCTTCTTCGCCGTCCCGGCGAACGCCGGTCCCCGGACGATGGACTACGAGGCCCTCTACGCGGCCGGGACCTACTCGCTCCCGAGCGGGATCTCGGTCTTCGCCGGCACGACGGACGACGCGTTCTGGATCGACCTCGGCGCCGCCTTCGACACCGCGAACTTCCGGACCCTCGGCAGCGGAGTGCCGGGCGTCCTCACGGCGGCCGAGGACGCCTCGACCGTGAACCTCGCGAGCGACACCGTCTCCGGCTACGGCGTGAACACGATCGCCATCGAGGTCCCGATCGAGATGCTGACGAGCACGGGGCAGATCGAGCCCGCAGATTCGCCGGAGGCGACGATCGGGGTCTGGTGCTCGACCTCGCGGCAGAAGACGACCGTGCGGCGCTCGCCCCTCCCCGTCCAGAACAAGGGGAAGTGGAGGCAGGTCCAGCGGATGGGGAATCCCCTCATCAACGAGCTCCTGATCGGGATCGGCTCGAAGGACCGCTTCTCGATGGACCAGCCGGAGAACGACGCGCAGTTCGCCGCCTTCTTCCTCAATCCGCCGATCGTCGGAGTCGTCGAGGCGCTCTACGGCGGCGCCCTCTCCGTGCCCGCCGCGCCGCGCAACGACCTCCTCCCGCTGGTGCAGTACTTGGCGCCGATCGCGGCGGCGGGGACCCCCGTTGGCCCGATCGCGGATCTCCTGCGGCTCAACACGGGAGTGCCCGCCACGCCGACGGCGTCGGCGAGCCGCCTCGGACTGATCGGCGGGGACCCCGCGGGATTCCCGAACGGCCGGCGGATCTTCGACGACGTGACGGACGTGACGCTCCGCGTCGCGATCGGCGGCGTCCTCGTGAGCCCGCCCTTCCCGGGCTTCACGCCGGGGATCAACGACCGGCTCGGCGACGGCGTCAACGTCGACGACCAGCCCTACCACGCCTCCTTCCCCTACATCGGTTCGTGCCCGAGCGGGCGCAACCGCCGCCACGTCGACCCGGGCGAGCCCGGCGGCGGCCCGATCAATTGAGCGGCGCCGAAGACGAGAGGAACTCCACCATGATCTCCCTCCTCCTCCTCCTCCTCCCAGGCCTCGTCCAGGAGCCCGCGAAGACCTCGCCGGCGGAACGGGCGATCGCGCAGGCGAGGAAGGCGATCGAGAAGTCGCCGGCAAGGGCCGAGCCCTTGAATGCCCTCGCCTTCTCCCTCGCGCGGCGAGCGCGAGAGACGTCGGATCCGACCTTCTACGAGCAGGCTGAGGACGCCGTCGACAAGTCCCTCGAGATCTCGCCCGACAACTTCGAGGGGAGGAAGGCCGAGGTCTGGGTCCTCCTCGGCAAGCACGAGTTCGGCCGGGCACTCGCCGAGGCGAGGGTCCTGAATCGAAGGGCGCCCGACGACGTCCTCGTCTACGGGCTCCTCGCCGACGCCGCGGCCGAGCTCGGAAGGTACGACGAGGCGGAAAAGGCGGTCGACTGGATGCTCGACCTCCGGCCCGGGAACGTCCCCGCGCTCACGAGGGCCGCGTATCTCCGGGAGGTGTTCGGCGACGTCGACGGCGCCCTGGAACTGATGAACCAGGCCTTCGAGCAGGTGAATCCGGCCGAGACCGAGGATCGGACCTGGATCCTGACCCACGTGGGTCACCTCCATCTCTCCGTCGGGAAGGTCGAGGAGGCCGAGAGGGCGCTGACGGGGGCCCTCGATCTCTTCCCCGGATACCACTACGCCCTCGCCCAGCTCGCCCGTGTCCGGACCGCGCAGGGCCGGCGCGCCG
The DNA here is from genome assembly GCA_967798035.1 of uncultured bacterium. Taxonomy (GTDB): domain Bacteria; phylum Planctomycetota; class UBA1135; order UBA1135; family JAKEFM01; genus JAKEFM01. The sequence continues at coordinate 6,097 of CBRGOK010000051.1, read as the reverse complement.
AGGCGGCGGACCTCCTGAAGCGACGCTGCCAGGCCGCCCCCCATCCCGAGAACCACTTCGACCTCGCCGTCGCGCTCGAGCGGGCCGGGAAGGGGGAGGAGGCCGCCGCCCTGTTCGCGAAGTTCGAGCGGCTCGCCCGTCGCGAGATGGAGGGGGCCGACAACTCCAACCGCGAGCTTGTCGCCTACTACCTCGACCACTCCCGCTCGAAGGACTTCGGCAAGGAGGAGGCCCTCCGGATCGCGCGGCGCGAGGCGGGACTCCGGCGGGACGTCCTCACCCTCGATTGCCTCGCCTGGGCGCTCTCGGCGAACGGGGAGCACGCGGAGGCTCGGCGGGAAATCGAGGCGGCCCTCGCCGTCGGGACCCGGGACGCGAGGATCCTCTTCCACGCGGGCTCGATCGCGGCGGGGCAGGGCGATCGCGAGGCGGCGGCGGGCTACTTCACCCGGTCGCTCGAGGCGAGTCCCCTCTCCGAGGTCGCCGAGGCGGCGAGGAAGGCGCTCGAGTCCTTCGGGACGCCGAAGACAGCCGCCGCGCGCTGACCGCTCTTGGGGACGGGGGCCTCCGGACGGAAGATCGCCGCCCCGTCCGCGCGGAGGCCCCATGACCCCCCTCGTCCTCACCCTCGCTCTCCTCCAACAGGAGAAGCCCGACGTCGTCTCCACCCGGTCGATGGACCGGATCAACTGGATGGAGTTCCGCGACGCCGTCCCCTCGAAGGTCCGCACCGTCCTCCTCCCGACCGGGACGCTCGAGCCCCACGGCGTGATCCCGAACGGCGCCGACAACCTCGCCCCCGCCGCCCTCGCCGAGGCCCTCGCCCGCCGGCTGAACGCCCTCGTCGCCCCGACCCTCCCCTACGGCGTCACCGGGAGCCTCGGCGCCTACCCGGGCGCCTTCAGCGTGAGCGAGGAGGCCTACCGGCCGTTCGTCCGGGAGGTCCTCGAGGGGCTCGCCCGGAACGGATTCCGGAACCTCGTCGTCCTGAACGGGCACGGCGGCCCGCAGACCGACATCCTGAACGGGGTCGCCGCCGACGTGGGCGCCGGGATGGGCGTCCGGACCCTCGTCGTCAACTGGTGGTCGACCTGCTCCGACGTCACGAAGGAGGTCTTCGGGGAGGACGGCGGGCACGCGGGGTGGAACGAGACCGCCATCCTCCAGGCGATCGCCCCGGACACGGTCCACCCCGAGCGGTACTCGCCCGACCTCGCCCTCCCCTACCCGCCGGCCCGGACCTGGTCCGCCTACCCCTTCCCCGCCACGATCGGCCTCTACCGTCCCGGGGAAGGGCTCCCCCGGTTCGATCCGGAGAAGGCTCGGACCTATTTCGAGCGCGTGCGGGACCACGTCGGAGCGCTCGTCGAGGACGTCATCCGGAGGTGGGACGCCGCGGGGGTTTGATCTTTCCGAAGGGAGTCGGCTACCTTCCTTCCAAGAAGAAATGATCCTCCTCGCCCCCTGCCTCCTCGCCCTCCCCCTCGCCGATCGGGTGGAACTGAGGACCGACGACAAGTTCCTCGTCGTCGGGGACTACCAGGCCCCGAAAGGGGTGCCGAAGGGGACGCGCGTCCCCGCCGTCATCCTCCTCCACGACGCGATGGGGAGCCGGGCCGACGTCGCGGCGATCGCGGACGCGCTCGCGGCCGCGAAGATCGCCTCCCTCCGGATCGACCTGCGCGGCCATGGGGAGAGCCGGACGTCCGAAGGGAGCACGGAACCTTTCGACTTCAAGCAGGCGGAGTTCCGCGGGGACAAGCCCTTCTCCAAGATGCACCGCGAGGCGCGCGCCGCCGTCGAGCACCTCGAGGGGCGGGAGGAAGTGGATGCCGGGAACCTCGGGATCCTCGGCCTCGGCTCGGGGGGCTCGCTCGCGCTCCACTTCGCCGCCGGGGAAGCTAAGGTCCGCGTGGCGGTCGCGGTCTGCCCGCCGGGCCTCTCCGACCGGGGGTTCGACCTCGCGGAGGACCTGAAGAAGCTCGGCGCCCGCCCGATCCTCCTCGTCTGCGACAAGAAGGGGGAGCCGGTCGCCCTCGACCTCAAGAAGTTCGCCGCGCTCGCGGCCGACGCGAAGCCGCTCGAGGTCCGCGTGACGAAGGAGGACGGAGCCGAGGCGGTCGCGCGCTTCCAGAAGCAGAGGAAGCAGAAAGGGATGGCGGCCGCCCTCCTCGAGGTGGAGAAGGGGCTCGATCGGGCGCTCGCGGCGTGGATCCGGGACCGGCTCGCCCCGGCGAAGTAGGCCCGGGCGCGTCAGCGCGCGGCCGGCCGCTTCCCGCGCAGCTCCGCGACCAGACCCCGGACGCACGCGGCGACCCGGTTGAACGTGTTCCGGAACGCCTCGGGCTCCAGGCCGAAGGGATCGGGGATGTCCTCCGAGCTGCCGTCGAAGGCGCCGAGGAGAGCGACCTTGCCGAGCGCCCCCGTCTCGTCGCGGAAGCGCTTCAGTTCCTCGAGGTGGCGCTTCCCCATCCCGACGAGGAGGTCCGCCTCGCGCACCACCGCCGCGTCGAGCGGCCTCGATCTGTATCCCGACAGCTCGACCCCGAACTCCCGGGCGACGACGATGCCGACGTCCGGCACCTTCTGGCCCGCCATCGCCATCGTCCCCGCGGAGGAGGCCCGAGTGTCGAGGCCCGCCTTCGCCGCCTCGAGGCTGAAGAGGGCCTCGGCGAAGGGGGAGCGGCAGAGGTTCCCCGTGCAGACGAAGAGGATCTTCACCGCTTCCTCGCCAGGCGCGGCGGCTCGACGGGGACCTGGAGGTCGAAGGCCCCCTTCCACCCGAGGGTGGTCCGGAGCCGCGCGTAGTAGTCCCCCCCGACGGTCACGAGCCGGAACCGGGGCTTCGCGCGGGCGATCCCGATCCGGTCCTTCGCCCCGACCTCGACCCACTCCTGGCCGTCGGCGGCGAAGAGCGCCCCCTCGGCCGGCTCCTTCACCTGCAGCTCGACCGCCTCGTCCGCGGGGACGACGAGCGGCCGGTTGGTCAGGGTGTGGGGGCAGATCGGGGTCACGATGAAGGCGTCGAGGCCGGGGCCGACGATCGGCCCGCCCGCGGCGAGCCCGTAGCCGGTCGCCCCCGTCGGCGTCGCCACGATGAGGCCGTCGCCGCGGTAGGCCGTGATCCCCCTCCCGCCGAGGAAGACCTCGATCGTCACCATCCCCGCGCGCGGGACCCTCTCGACGACGGCGTCGTTGAGCGCGAGGCCGCTCCACCGGAGCTTCCCCCCCGCGCGGACCTCGAGGGAGAGCATCATCCTCTCCTCGACCTCGTGGCGCCCCTCGAGGACGCGCTCGAGGGCGTCCTTCACCTCCTCGGGCCGGACCGCGGCGAGGAAGCCGAGGCGCCCGAGGTTCACCCCGAGGGTCGGGACGGGATTCCCGGCGAGGCTCCGCGCCGCCCCGAGGATCGATCCGTCCCCGCCGAGGACGAGGAGGAGGTCGGCCTGGAGCCGGTCGAGCCCGGCGCCATCCATCTCGACGCCCACGACCTCGACGCGACGCCGCAGCCACGGGAGGAGATCGTCGAGGACAGCGCGGACGGACCCCTTGCGGCGGTCGCCGAGGACGTGGACGCGCATCAGCCGAGCCGACGCGCGATCTCCTCGGCGACGGCGGCGGCGTCGAGGCCCGCTCCCCGGAGCTGATCCTCCCGCGAGGCGTGATCGATGAAGCGGTCGGGCACCGCGAAGCGGTGCAGGCGGGCGCGGGCTCCGGCCGGCTCCCCCCCCCCCGCGAGGACCGCCGAGCCGAACCCACCCCCCGCGGCGGGGTCCTCGATCGTGAAGATCCACGGGTACCGCGCGAAGGCAGCGTCGAGCGCCTCCCCGTCGAGGGGCTTGGCGAACCGGGCGTTCACGACCTCGAGGTCGATCCCCCGGGCGGCGAGGAGGTCGGCCGCCTTCAAGGCGGTCCCCACCATCGCGCCGAGGGAGAAGATCGCGGCGTGGCTCCCCGTGCGCAGCCGCTCGGACTTCCCGATCTCGACGAGGGGGCGGGGCATGGGCCCGACCTCGGGGTCGGGGCACGACGCCCTCGGGTACCGGAGTGCGACGATGCGACCGGACTGCACAGCCCACCCGAGCATCATCCGTAGTTCCGTCTCGTCTCGGGGAGAAAGGAGGAGGATCCGGGGGTAGGTCCGCAGGAAAGCGATGTCGAATAAGCCGTTATGCGTGGGCCCGTCCTCCCCCACCAGCCCGGCCCGGTCGAGGGCGAAGACGACGGGGGCCTCCGAGACGAGGACCTCCTGGAAGACCTGGTCGAGACCGCGCTGGAGGAAGGTCGAGTAGATCGCGGCGACCGGCCGCATCCCCGCCCGGGCGAGGGCGGCGGCGAAGGCGACCGCGTGCTGCTCGGTGATCCCGGTGTCGAAGAACCGGTCGGGGAACTTCTCGGCGAAGGGGCGGAGCCCCGTGCCGTCGGGCATCGCCGCCGTGATCGCGACGACCTTCGGGTCCCGGGCGGCGACCTCGAGCATCGCGTCGCAGAAGGCCTGGGTGAACGACCTCTTCGGGCTCACCTTGACCGGGGCGACCTTCGTGGGGTCCTCCCCGACCGCCGGCTTGGGCTTCGGCGTCACCCCGTGCAGGCGCTGGGGGTCGGTCTCCGCGCCCTTCCCCCCCTTCCCCTTCTGCGTGAGGACGTGGAGGACGACGACCCCGTCGATCCGCTTCACGCGCTCGAGCACGTCGAGGACCCGGAGCACGTCGTGCCCGTCGACCGGGCCGTAGTACTTGAGCCCGAGCGCCTCGAAGACGTGGCCCGGCACGATCACGTGGCGGGCGAGCTGGGCGACGTCTTCCAGCGCCTGCTCGACCTTGTCGCCGAGCTTCCCCATCCGCTCGAGCCACTTGTCGAGCTCCTTCCTAGCCCCCGTGTAGAGGGGGCCCGTCCTCACCCGCGTCAGGTACTCGGAGAGGGCGCCGACCGTCTTGGCGATCGACCACTCGTTGTCGTTGAGGACGACGAGGAGGTCGCGCTTCTGGATCCCCGCGGCGTTGAGCGCCTCGAACGCGACCCCGCAGCCGAGGGAGGCGTCGCCGATGACGGCGACCACCCGGCGGTCCTCGGCGAGGAGGTCGGCGCCGGCCTTCAGGCCGAGGGCGAGGGAGATCGAGGTCCCCGCGTGACCGGTCGTGAAGAGGTCGTAGGGGGACTCCTGCGCACACTGGAAGCCCGAGAGCCCCCCCTTCTGCCGGATCGTCCCGAAGCGGGCGCGCCGCCCGGTGAGGAGCTTGTGGGGGTAGGTCTGGTGGCCGACGTCCCAGACGAGGCGGTCCTTCCGGAAGTCGAAGGCGTGGTGGAGCGCCACCGTCAGCTCGACGACCCCGAGGTTCGAGCCGAGGTGGCCCCCGGTCTTCTCGAGCGTCTCGAAGATCGTCTGGCGGATCTCCGCCGCGAGCCGCGGCAACGCCTCGCGCGGCAGCCGCCGGAGGTCTTCCGGCGAGTCGATCGTCGGGAGGATCGGCTCCGCGGGGATCGCGGCGCCGGCTGCGTCCAGGGGGAGGGCGAGGCCGTCCATCAGGAGGTCCGTTCGTGGGCGAAGCGGGCGAGGGCGACGAGGAGGTCGCGCCGCCTCGCGGGGAGGGTCCGCGCCCGGCGCTCCGCGCGCGCGGCGAGCGCCCGGGCCCGGGCTCTGGAACGATCGAGACCGACGCAGGCGGGGTAGGTCATCTTCTTCGAGCGGGCGTCCTTCCCGGGGGTCTTGCCGAGGCGGCGGCGCGTCCCGACGACGTCGAGGACGTCGTCCGCGATCTGGAAGGCGAGGCCGAGGGTTTTCCCGAACTCGGCCGCGTTTCGCCGCCCCGCCTCCCCAGCTCCACCGCAGATCGCGCCGCACTCGGCGCTCGCGGCCAGAAGCGCCGCGGTCTTCCTGGCGTGGATCGAGCGCACGCGGCCGAGCGCCGGACGCTTCCCCTCGGCGTCGAGGTCGTCGACTTGCCCCCCCACCATCCCGGCCGAGCCCGCGGCCCGCGCGAGGGTCTCGAGGAGGGGCGGGATCGCCTTCCGCCGCCGCGTCCCCGCGATCGCCCGGAACGCCGCGGTGTGGCGCGCGTCCCCGGCGAGGACGGCCATCGCCTCGCCGAAGGCCCGG
>CBRGOK010000050.1:0-11745 GCA_967798035.1 uncultured bacterium | reverse complement strand
CCACCCCGGCCGCCCGGCGCGGGCCGCCTCGCGCCCCGCCTCACGCGCTTGGGCGGCGGCGGCCCCCCACTCGCGCGCGGCCTCCGCGCCGGAGAACTCGCCGGACGCCGCCCGCGACTCCGCCCGGCTCGAGCGCGAGGCGGCCGCGGTGGCCGCGGCCTTCGCCTCGGCGAGCGCGCGGGCGCGCGCGAGCGACTGGGCGAGGACGCGGACTCGCTGGAGGAGGTCCGCGAGAGCCGAGCCCTCCTCCCCCTTGGAGCCCCCCTGGATCGCCGGCAGGAGGCGCTCCTGGGCGCGGACGAGGGCATCGAGCTCCCCCGCGACCTTCTCGAGGCTGCGGAAGTTCTCGCGCAGGGCGCGGGAGGCGCTCTCGATCGCGCGCTCCTCGCGCGCGAGCTCCTCCAGGGCGGCGGCCGCGTCGCGCTCCTCGGGGGAGGCGCCACGCTCCCCGAGCTCGCGGGTCTCCTTGCGCAGCTGCGACTCCTCCGACCGCAGGCGCTCGAGGTTGGCGACGTCCTCCTGGTACTCGGCGAGGGCCTTCTCGAGCCGCTCGAGGTCCTGGCGGTCGAGGAGGATGGTGAGGAGCTCCTCGAGGTCGGAGACGACCCGCTGCTGGTCGTCGAGCACCTGGCCGGGGAGCTCCCGGGAGAGGCTGTCGGCGACCTCCGCCATCCTCGTCTCGATCGTCTTCGTCTCGCCCGAGGGCCCGGTCTCCCGGGCGAGGCGCTCGACCCCGCGGCGCAGGAGCTCGGCGGCGTGGGTCCGCCCCTCCGAGTCGAGGCGCCGGCCGAGCCCCTCCATCTTCAGGCGCAGCCCTTCGACGCGCCGGCGCAGCATCGCCTGCTGCTCGGCGATCGCCTTCAGTCTCGCGTCCGACTGCGCCGCGGCGGGCGGGGCCGGGAGGAGGAGGAGCGGGAGGAGGAGGAGAGGAGAGAGGGCGGACCCGCCCCTCCGCGGACCGCGCGCGCGTCGCTTCTCGGCGTTCATCAGCGGTTCCTCAACCATTCCTTAGTCTGCAGGTTCAGGGCTTTCTGCCGCTCGAGGATCTCCCGGGCGAGCCCCACGACGGCCTGGTAATTGTCCCACTCCCCGAGCAGAAGGAGGAGTCGGTCGATCGTCGCCAGGACCTCGTCCTGCGCGGCGCGGGCGGCGGCCAGCCGGTCGCGGGTGCGGGAGGCCTCGACGGCGGTCGAGGCGTCCTCGAGGGCCGCCGTCGCCTCGGGGGAGAGTTTCTCGGCGATCTGGCGCGCCAGGTCGAGCATGTCGAGGAACTTCCCGAGGAACTCGAGGGATCCGAGCTCCCCCGAGTCCCGGCGGCGGAGGAGCCCCTCCGCGCGGGCGCCGAGGAGGGAGCCCTCCTCGCTCCCCCGGGCGCGATCCCCGGCGCGGTCGGCGAGCTCGGCGTCGAGGGCCTCGAGGGCCAGGATCGCGGCGTCGGCGTTGCGGTCGAGGCGGTTGAACGCCCCCGTCTCGAAGGCCCGGAGGAAGTCCCCCTCGATCCGCCGGGCCTGGGAGCCGACCCGCGCCTGCCCGACGGCCGCGCTCACGAAGGAGTGCCGCTCCGTCGCGGCCCGGGCGTCCCCCTCGAGGGCGGCGAGGAGGTCGTTCAGCCGGTCGATCTTCTCGCGCTGGAGGCGGCCGAGGGCCTCGACCTCCTCCCGCACCCGGGCGATCCCGTCGTTCAACTTGCGGAGGATCTCGACGGGGGACTGGACGAGGGCGCGGAAGCGCGGCGATTCGGCGCGGTTGGGCTCGGGCCGGTTGTCGAGCGCCTCGACGAGGAAGAGGACCGAATCCCCCTCCCGCGGGGCGCGCGTCCCCTCCCCCTCCCGGACGGCGATCGCGGAGATCTCGATGCGGCGGGCGCCGGCCACCTCCCGCGCGGGGGCCCGGGGCCTCGAGTCCGGCCCGGGCGCGAGGAGGGAGATGGTCTCCGGAGGCGTCTCGCCCACCCCGATCCGCAGGTCGAGGGCCTGCACGCCGAAATCGTCCTTCGCCGCCGCGCGCACCGGGATCGCCCCGTTCGGGGTCACGTCGAGCTCCGCGCGGTCGGGGGCGAGCACGCGCAGCTCCGGCCGCCGGTCGGGGAGCGCGGTCACCGTGAAGACGGCGGGCTGGGCCGTGCGCAGCCCCTCGTCGTCCTCGAGGAGGGCGAGGTACCGGTCCGACTCCTCCACGCCGAAGGAGGCCGCGAAGGAGGCCTCCTGCGTCAGTGCCTCGAGGGGGAGCTCCTTTCCCGTCCTGAAGAACCGCAGGAGCCCCCGCTTCGCCCCGGGGGTCCCGTGGACCGTCACGCGCGCGAGGGTCCCGACCGGGGCCTCGAACGACCCCCCCTCCCGGTGCACCGGGGCGAGCCCCGTGTAGGGGGGGTACTCGAGGTCGACCGAGGTCGAGGCGACCTCCGGAGGCCGGTGGGGGCGCACGACGACGGTGGGGTCCTCGTCCGTGTCGTCCCCCCCCGTCGCGTGGAAGGAGAAGGGGGCGATCACCGAGCGGAACGTGTGCACGAACTCCTCGGGTCCGGTCCGCGTCGCCGCGCGGGGCCGCTCCCCCCGCACGTGGAGGCGCACCTCGGGCGGGACCTTCCCCTTCGCCAGGACCCGGACGGGGAGGTCGGTGCCGAGGGGGAGGCGCACCCGGATGACGTCCCGGTCGCGCTCGACCTGGAGCCCCCCCGACCTGTCGGGGAGGAGGATCTCGAGGTGGGTCCGGCGGGGCCAGGCCCGCTCGATCCCGAGGAGGCGGGCGAGGAAGACCGAGGTCTCGTCGCGGTCGCGGGCGAGGCCGAGGACGGCTCCTCCGAGGAGGGCGACCGCGCCCGCCGCGGAGAGGACCGCCTCGCGGGGCCGCAGCGCCCGCCGCAGGGGGAGCTCCCGGAGGGTCGTCGCCGCCACGGCGCGCAGCTCCTCGACCAGGGCCCCCGACTCCCCGGGCGGGGAGGGGCGGGAGGCGAGCTGGACCGCGCTCACGAGCCGTTCGCGCAGCTCGGGGAAGGAGCGCTCGACGATGAGCGCCATGTCCGTCGGCGGGAGGCTCGCCGTGAGCGGCCGGGCGAGGCCGCGGTAGGCGAGCATCGCGAGCGCCGCGAGGCTCCCGACGAGGAAGGAGAGGCGCACCCCGCGCGGGAGGTCGAGCCCGCGGTCGAGGGCGTAGGCCGCCGCGAGGAGGAGCGCGGCGGCGGAGAGGACCCACGAGGCCCCCCGCAGGAGGGCGAGGACCCGGATCCTCCTCCGCAAGGAGGCGAGCGGGCGGGAGAGGTCCGGAGGAGCGGTCAACGCTGGAAGATCGGCAGGTAGCGGTAGGGGATCTGGAGGACGAGGGTGGCGACGGCGGTGGCGAAGTTGGGGCCGGGGCCCTGGGCGTTCTCCCAGGAGCCGTCGGGCTGCTGCATCCGCAGGAGGAGCTCGCGGGTGCGCTGGAAGTAGTGCTTCCAGTAGTCGCCTCCGGCGATGTACATGGCCTGGACCGCGTAGTAGTGCCCGTACCAGAAGAAGTAGTGCCCCTGGGGGCTCCAGTTGAGCGAGAAGCGGTCCATCTCCCGGCGCAGGTAGTCGAGCCCCGCTTCGATGTCGCTCCCCGAGTACACCCCCGCCCCGTGGAGCGTGACGAGCCCGGCGGCCGTGAGGGGCCAGGAGGAGCGGCTCTGGGGGAGCCGCTGGTAGCGGAAGGAGCCCCGCTCGTCCGACTCGAAGGGGGAGAACCCGCCCCGTCCGTCGCGGACGGCGCTCATCCGGACGTACTCGATCGCGCGGTCGATCGTCGACTTCGGGACGCGGATCCCGATGTTGCGCGCCGCGCGCAGCGCCACGACCTGGCAGACCGTGATCGACATGTCGGAGTCGGGGGCGAAGGGCTCGTAGCGCCATCCCCCCTCGACGTTCTGGCTCTTGATCGTCAGGTCGACGGCCCGCTGGAGCTTCTCCCCGACCTCCGGGTGGTGGGTCATCCCGTAGATCTCGGCGAGGAGGAGGGTCGCGAAGGCGTGGTCGTACATCCGCGACTCGTTCGCCCGGATGTAGCCCGACTCGCTGACGGAGGAGAGGACCCACTCGAGCCCCTTGGCGATCTTCTCGGCGTAGGGGCCGCGCCCCGGGACGTTCCCCCCCGCCATGAAGGACATGCAGGCGAGGGAGGTCACGCCGAGGTGGGGGGCGTCGTCGAGGACCGGGCTGTACTGGGTGTTGAGCTTGTAGCCGACCACCCCCGACCAGGAGCCGTCCGGTCGCTGGGCGCGGGCGAGCCACTCCAGGCCGCGATCGACCCCCCGGACGACCTCCGGGGTGATCTCCCAGGGGGCCTCCCGCTCGGGACGATCCTGCGCGGGGGCCGACCCGACGCCGGTCGCGAGGAGGAGGAGGGCTGCGGGGAGGTTCGTCATCGTCGGCTCCCGATGAGACGCAGTTCGTTGCCGTCGCGGACCACCAGGCGATCCCCGATCGACGCCATCTCGATCGAGCGGTTCGGGGTTCCGCGCTTGAGGTCGAGCGTGCCGAGGCGAGTCCCGTCCGACCGGGAGAGGAAGGCGATGGAGGGAGGGTCGGAGCGGGCCTCGACGAGGGCAAGGGCGTGGGAGCCGAGGACGGGCATCGGCGGACGGGGGAGGGAGCCCAGGGGAGAGGGGGAGCCCCCCTTCTTCCAGAGGAGTCTGCCGGTGCCCGCCTCGTGGAGCGAGAGGCGGGCCATCCCGCTCCCCTCCCGGGAGACGGAGAGGAGCGCCTCCTCCTCGACCGGGACGACGATCGGGAAGGCGGGCTCCGACCGGCGAAGCGCCGAGGCCTCCGGCTCCGAGGAGGTGCACCCGAGGAGGGCCGCCCCCCCCGGGAGGTCGAAGAAGGGGGTGGTCGATCCCGATTCGGGGAGGATCCGCGCGACGAGCCCGCGACCTCCGGCCGCCGCGTCGCGGGAGCGGCCGAAGACGGCGAGCGGCCCCGCGGTGGAGAGGAGGATGGCCTCGAGCGCAGTGCCGGGCGGGGCGGGGATGGGATGGCGGGCTCCGCCGTCGAGCCGGTAGGCGAGGATCGCGGGGCCCGAGGAGACCTTCGAGGCGAGGTTGGCGAGGAGGAGCCAGTTCCCCGCGAGCGCCGCGTTCCGCGCCGGCTCCGAGCGCTCGAGCGCCTCGGCGACCTCGAACTCCCCCCGCGGGGCGCCCGAGGCGAGGTCGACGCGGAGGACCCGCCCCTTCGGACCCTCGGGGAGGAGGAGGATCACCTCCCCGTCTCCGGCGAGGATCCCGGGGGCGAACGGGCCCGGAACGGGGAGGGACCACAGGGGGGTCCCGCGCGCCACCTCGAAAGCGAGGAGGAGGTTCTGGCGGGAACCGACGCAGGAGAGGACGACGATCCCGTCCCGGTAGACGAGGCGCGAGGGGGAGGTCGGCGGGGAGGGGAGCGGCCGGGCGCCGAAGGCGTCGACCCCGCTCGACGCCTCGATCCCGTGCAGGCGCGCCCCCTCGACGACGAGGAGCTTCCCCTCCGCGAACACGCCGCGGTCGAGGAGCCCCCCGCCTCCCCCTTCCCCGAAGGAGCGGGTCCAGATCGGCTCCGCGATCCCCGACCGCGCGGGGGCGTAGGCGAGGAGGTCGCTCCCCGCCTCGAGGAAGAGGTAACCCGCGGCGCGGGCGCTCTCACCGACGAGAGGCAGGAACGAGGGCATCGCCTTGGCGGGGCGGGCCGTCTCGAGGTAGACGGGCGTGGGGCCCGGACCTTCCGGAGCGGGGGGTCCCGGCGGGTCGGGAATCCCCATCTCGCGGAGGGGGCGCCCGCCGTCGGGAGGGAAGTCGGAGGGGAGGTCCGCCGCGAGGGAGGCGGCGCGCCGGAGCGAGGCGCGCTCGAGGGGCGCGTTCCCGATGTGGCGGGCGAGGGCCGCGAGCCGGCGCGACGCCCGGGCCCCGAAGGCGGCGTCATCGGGGGAGGAGGGATCGAGCGGGGAGGCGAGGAGGGCGACCGTATCCCGCAGGGCGCGGAGGGACTGGCCGCGCGCGAGGGAGGCGTCGATCCCGGCGAGCGCCGCCTCGCGGGCCGCGACGGTGCCGGGGAAGTCGCGCGCGAGCGCCTCGAGCGCCCCCTCCTCGGAGGTCCGGCGCGCGGCCTCCAGACGGCGGGCGGCCTCCGCCTCGAAGGAGGCGCGGAACTCCGGCGGCGCCTTGGCGAGGAGGAGGAGCATCCGCTCGCGCGCCTGCGCGCGAGCGCTGCGGCCGTCGACCTCGACCTCGGCGAACCGGGAGACGATGCGGCGGAGCGCCTCGATCGCCCCCTCGAAGTCCCCCGCCTCCTCCCCGCGGGCGCTCTTGCGCATCCACGCGTGGAGTCCGACCGGGATCCGGCCCTTGCCGGGGAACTCCCACTCCTCGTCGCCGAACTCCCTCGCGAGGCGGTCGAGCGCCTCGGCCTCCTCGATCCGGTCGGCCGGCGTCGAGCGCGCCGCGAAGGAGGCGTCGAGGCGCAGGAGCGCGGCGAGCCGCTCCTCCCGGCTCGGCGCGCTGAGCGACGCCCGGCGGAGCGCCTCCCGCTCCGCGGCCGGATCCCCCTTGCGCTCGGCGGCGTCGGCGAGGGCGAGCTGCAGTCGGTAGAGGCCGCCGCGGACCTCCCCGGAGCCGGCCGTGCGGGGCGCCACAGCGGGGGAGCTCTCCGGGGCGGGACCGGCGAGGATCCGCTCCGCCTCCCGCAGGGTCTGGACGGCTCCGTCGCCGTCCCCCCCGGCGAGGAGGACCTCGCCCCGGCGTCGCAGGAGCTCCGCGAGACGGGGGGAGTCGGGATGGCGCGACCGCGCCGAGGCGAGGAGCTCGTCCCAGTCGAAGTAGGCGTGGACCGAGTCGGTGGAGGTCGAGAGGAGGACCCCGTCGGCGGCCGTGAAGTTCCCCATCTCCTCGTCCCGGCGGTCCCAGACGAGCTCCCGCGCGAAGGCGACGCGCTTGCCGGAGGGGACGTCGAACACCCGAGGCCCCTCGTCGGCCGCCACGAGGATCCGGTCCCCAGCGAGGGCCGCCGCCGGCAGCCGGGAGGCCTCCTTCGTGCGGAGGAGGATCGGGCTCCCCGTGTCGAACTCCTCCCGCAGAACCTCCTCGCCGGGCTCCTCGGAGACGCGGTACCCGTGGAGCCGCTCGCCGAGGAGGAGGAGCCGGCGCCCGCCGGCGCCGGCGAGCGAGAGGGGCCCCTCCTGCGACCCGGAGCCGAGCCGCGAGATCGGCTCCTTCCACCGCTCCGTCCCCGTGCGGGCGTCGAACGCGAAGAGGTAGCGGCCGTCGAGGGGCGTCGCGTAGAGCGTCTCCCCCTCGAGGACGGGGGCCCGGTTCGCCCACTTCGGCCTGCGCTCGGGCTCCGAGTACCCCTGCGGCTTGCCCTGGGGGATCTTCTCGTAGCGGGCGATCCACTCGATCCGGCCGCTCGCCGCGTCGAGCCGGGCGACCCAGCCGAGGTTCGTCGAGACGTAGAGAGCGCCGTCGGCGAGCAGGGGGGGAGAGCCGGCGTACTCGACGAGCCAGCGCCCGAACATGTTCTGCTGGATGTAGCCGAAGACGAGCGGCGTCCGCCACACCGGCGCTCCCGTGCGCAGGTCGTAGGCGCAGGCGTAGAGGTCGATCTTCCCCGCGTAGAGGACCGACAGCGTGTAGACGCGGTCCCCGTCCGTGACGGGGGGGGCGGCCACCGTCGCCCGGTCCTGGAAGGCGCCGATGTCGAGGATAGCGACCGCGGGTCTCCAGTGATTCCAGAGGGGCGCGCCCGTCGCCGCGTCGAACGCGAAGAGCCGGCGCGCGGGGAGGATGTGGCGGATCGGGATCCGGTGGAAGTTCTCCGTGCCGTCCCCGGCGCGGCGCAGCGGAACCTGGAGGGCCGCCGCGACGACGCCCCGGTCGGCGCAGGGGGCGACGACGTAGGAGGGATTCAGGGCCTCCCGGAAGTTCTCCGCCTCGTGCGGCGTCCTCGCCCAGTCCTCCGGCCCCGGGAACTCCCAGCGCCGCATCCCCGAGTGGAGGTCGAGGCCGAAGAGCCGAACCGAGTCGGAGACGAAGACGTTCCCGCCGGACACCGCGGGGAGGAGGTTGAGGGGGCGCTCGACGCCCGGCCTCGGGATCTTCAGGAAGGGGAGCGCGTAGCGCTGCTCGGGGCCCTCCGAGAGGGGGAGGAGGGAGAAGGACCACGCCGGCTCCCGGAGGGTCACCGTCGCCGTTGGGGGAAGGAGGGGGCGCGGGGGCGCGGTCGGGGGGCTCGCCCGGTCAAGGAAGTCGGCGAGCGCGACCCTCCGGCCTGCCACCTCCCCCTCGCCGCCCGGCGAGGGGCGGAGGCGGTCGACCGTCGCGCGGTCCCCGCGGGCGAGGGCGGCGGCGGCCTCGCGCAGGAGGAGGTCGGCGTCCGCCTCGCGACCGGGGCGCCGGCGCAGCCGCGCGAAGGTGCGCCCGGCCGCGCCGAAGTCCCCGCGCTCGAAGGCGAGGTCCCCGAGGAGGAGGGTCGCGCGCCCTCCCGCCTCCGTGTGGAAGTGGCGCGCGGCGAGGGCGCGAAGCGCGCTCTCGTCGCGGTTCGCCCGCGCCTCCTCGAGGGCGCGCGCCGCGACGGCGCCGTAGGCCGACTCGTACGCCGCCCGCCCCTCGGGGGGAAGCTCCCCGATCCGGCGCTCCGCCTCGGCCGCCGCCCCCAGGTTCGCGGCGGGCGGCTCCATCACCACGCTGTGGGAGTCGTCCCGGTCGATCACGCGCTGGAGGAGCGCCACCGCCGTCGCGTAGTCCTCCGCGTCGGCGGCCCGCTGCGCGTCCGCGAGCGCCTGGAGCGCCTCCTCCGACTCGCGGACGATCGAGGAGCCGGGGGGGAGGAGGTCCTCCTGGAACGCGGGCGGGAGGAGGAACGCGGCGAGGCCGGCGTTGGGGAGGAGGCGGAGGACCTTCACGGGAGCTGGACCCGCTTGCGGATCAACCACTCGATGGCGAGGAGGGCGACGACCCCGGCCAGCACCCAGCCGCTGTCCCAGAGGTCGCGGACCTCCGTCGCGAGGGGGGTGCGAAGCTCCCCTCCCCCCGCGAACCGCCGGTCGAGCTCCTGCACCCTCGCCAGGGGAAAGTACCGCCCTCCCGAGGCGAGGGCCACCGCCTCCAGGGCGTCCCGGTCGAGCACCGGGTCGGCGAGCTCCCGCGACGGGATGACGATCTCGAAGTCGGCCCCCGCGAGCCGCTTCCCCTCCCGGTCGTCCCCCTCCGCGAGGTAGGCCTCGTAGTGCCCGGGGACCCCCGCCACGAAGGAGACCCGGTAGACCCCCGCCTCGCCCGCCGAGCGGTCGAGCACCGCCTCCTCCTTGTGGCCGTCGGGGAACACGAGGAAGGCCTTCTGCGAGGGGGCGGAGGAGGGGGCGAAGTCCGCGTCGAGGACGCGGGCCTCGAGCACGACCCGCTCGGAGAGCTCGTAGCGCGACTTCTCCGGCGCGATCCGGTAGCGCCGGTCGACCCCCCTCAGCCGGCCGAGGGCGAGATAGCGGATGACGTTCCTCCAGAACCGCTCGTGGTAGGTGTCGGCGTAGACGTAGCGCCAGAGCCAGGTCTCGTCCGTCCCGATGAAGAAGGTGCGCCCCTCGGGGTGGTAGGAGACGGCGGCGAGGACGTGGGGGCCGTAGCGGTTCTCCCGGGTCGGGTGGCGGAAGAGGACCTCCGCCCCCGGCTTGCTCTTGCGCACGGGGATGTAGGTCCGGAACCCCCGCAGGCCGCCGGGCTCCTCCCAGAGCCGGCGGTTGGCGTCGGCGTCCCCGAGGAGCCGGCAGATCTCGTGCGGGGCGGAGGGGTTCTCGAGACGGACGAGGAACTCCCCCGTCGGGTCGCGCCCCGCGAGGAGGTCCTCGTCCCCGCTCCCGATCGAGACCGGGAGGAGCTCCTCGATCGGCGTCCCGACGTACGAGCGGGGGGAGTCGTACTCCCCGGCGATCATCCCGAACCCGCCGCCCGCCTCGACGAACCCCTTGAGCGCGGCGTGGAACTCCTCGTTCTCGCGGAGGTTCGCCGAGATCCCGCTCGGGGCGACGTCGCCGAGGAGGACGACGTCGTAGCGGTCGAGGAGGTCCCGCCTCGTGCGGGGGAAGGTCTCCTCCCGCAGCGGCTCGAGCCCCTTCGAGTGCTCCTGGGGGAAGTCGGCGGTCGCCGAGAGGAGGTAGCACTGCACCTGCAGGTTGCGATCGGACCGCAGCAGGAGGTTCTTGAGGAAGCGGTACTCCCACCGCGGGTATCCCTCGATGTAGAGGACGCGGATCTTCTCCGGGCGGACCCGCAGGATGCGGACCGCCCGGTTGTCCGACTCGTCGGTCTCCCCCTCCCGGACGGGGATCGCGGCGACGAGCCGGTACTCGCCCGGCTCCTCCGGGAAGAAGGTGAGCATCCTCCGCTCCCCTCCCGCGCCGCCGAGGGGAGCCTCCGACTCCGCGAGGATCGACCCGAGGGAGTCGGGCCGGAGGTCGGCCGACTCGGCCCGGTGGAGGAAGATCGGGGTCGTCTGCCCGTCGAAGCCGCTCCCGCGCACCCGCACGGTCACGGCGACCTCGTCCTTCTCGAGGGCGAGGTCGGGGGCCTCGACGATCTCGATCGAGGCGTTCTTCGGCGACCGCGCGTCCCCGACGCCGACCGCGTAGATCGGCAGCTGGTCCGCCCCCGCCAGCGCGGCGGCCTCCCGCGGGTCCCGCCCGTCGGTGTTCCGCCCGTCCGACACGAGGACGATCCCGCTCGCCTGGGAGCCCCTCACCTCCTCGACCGCCGCGGCGATCGCCTCCCCGATCCGCGTCCGGTCGCCGCGACCGGTCACCTCGGCGGGGGAGGCGACGGCGGAGACGTCCTCGGCGAAGCGCAGCAGACGGACGTCGTAGCGCTGTCGCCACCCCTCGATGCGCCGCTCCATCGCGCGCGCGGCGAGTTCGGCCCGCGAGTGCTCCCCGGGCTCGTCCCCCTCGGCGAGGGCGGCCGCCCGCGCGACGCCGGCGCGCTCCTCCTCGTCGGGATAGGAGTCGCGCCGCTGCATGCTCGCCGAGTCGTCGAGGAGGACGACGAGGGGGGCCCGGCGGACGAGGAACCTCGTCTTCTCGACGACCGGCCGGCAGAGGACGGCCGCGAGCGCGAGGAAGGCCGTCGCGCGCAGCGCCGCCAGGAACAGCCGCAGCGCCCGCCCCTCGACCTGGCCCCACCCGTACGTGAACCGGGCGAGGAGGATCGCACCCGGGACGATCGCGAGCGCGACGACCCACGCGGGGGGGGCGTCGAGGAAGCGGATCGACTCGCTCTCGGTCCCCGTCTGGAAGGGGAGGATCACGGCTCAGGCCCTCCGCCTCCCGAAGAAGGCCGCCATCCCCGCCTCGGCGAGGAGGAATACGAGGCAGGCCGCCGCGCAGGCGCGCCAGAACTCCCCGCGTCCTTCCTCCTCCTTGTCGTCCCGCTCCTCCTCCGCGCCCGCCAGCTCGACGGTCGCCCCCGGGAAGAAGGGGGAGAGGGCCGCCTCCGCGGCCTCGATCTGCCGGAGGTCCCCCTCCTCGGGGTCGACGTTCACGGCGAAGCGCGTCGTCCGCGTCTCCGTCGTGCCGAGGCGCCCGGGAACCTCGACCTCGATGGCGTAGATCCCGGCCCTCCTCGTCTCCCCGACCTCGGGGATCGACCACCGGTCGGGCCCGGCCGGTCGCGCGCCCCCCGGGATGGGGGAGCGCCGCCCGAGCGCGTCCGTGACCCACGCCCGCAGTGGCGCCCGCTCGCAGACCAGGCGCAGCGGCTCGCCGATCGCGCGCTCGAGCTCGCCC
>CBRGOK010000049.1:0-11753 GCA_967798035.1 uncultured bacterium | reverse complement strand
CGGGCTCGGGAGGCCGGCGCGCGGGGCCCTCGAGGATGCGGTCGCGCGCGACCCGCGCCACGGCGCCGCGCTCCAGGCGCTCGGGCGGCTCGAGCGCCGGGAGGGGCGGATCCCCGAGGCGGAGCGATGGCTTCGGCGCGCGGTCGCATCGGGCGGGGAGCGCGCGACGGCGAACGCGCGGCTCGAGCTCGCCGAGGTCCTCCTCGAGAAGGGGGGGACGGAGCCGGAGCGGGAGGAGGCGCGGGCGCAGGCGAGGGGGGAGATCGCCGTCGTCCTGCGGCACTTCCCGCGCTGGCGACGGGCGGTCGAGGTGAGGGACCGGCTCGGGCCGGATCCCCGGTGAGCCCGCCGCCGGCGGCGCCCGCGCACCGCGGACGGATCCTCGCGCTCCTCGCTCCCCTCCTCTTCGTCGTCGCGGCCTGGCCCGCCCTCCGCGGGACCTCCGCCACCTACGACGAGACCGCCTACCTCCCGGCGGGATTCACCTACCTCGCGCGGAAGGACTTCCGCCTGAGCCCGGAGCACCCCCCGCTCCTCAAGATCCTCCAGGCGCTCCCCGTCCTCTCTCTGCGGCCCCGCGTCTCCGCCGACGCGGAGCGGGCGTTCGAGGTCGCCGCCCGCGACATCGACGCGCAGTGGATCTTCGGGGACCGCTTCCTCTACAAGGACAACGCCCCGCAGCCCCTCCTCTTCCGGGCGCGGCTCGCCACCCTCGCGCAGGGGGCCCTCCTCGCGCTCCTCGTCTTCTCCTGGGCGCGGTCGATCTTCGGGATCGCCGGAGGGGTCTTCGCCTCCTGCCTCCTCGCGCTCGATCCGAACTTCCTCGCCCACGGCGCCCTCGCGACGACGGACGTCGGCGCGACGCTCTTCCTCGTCGGGGCCCTCTTCTTCGCCTCCCGGGCGTTGCGCGCTCTCCGGCTCCGCGACGCCCTCGCGGCCGCCCTGTTCGGGGGGGCGGCCTTCGCCTCGAAGTTCTCGGCGGTCCTCCTCGTCCCTGCGGTCGCGACCCTCGGGATCCTCCGGGTGTTCCGCCCGGAGCCCTGGCCGGTCGGGTCCGGGGGCCGGGAGGCGGCGACCCTCCGCGCGCGCGCCGCGCTCGTCCTCGGGCTCCTCGTCTCCTGGGGCCTCGCCTGCTGGGTCCTCCTCTGGGCCTGCTACGGATTCAGGTACCGCGCCCTCTCCGGCGACGGCCCCCCCCTCGCGATCGCCGAGCGGGCCCGGGAGATCCGTCAGATGCGGCTCTACGGGGAGGTCCTCGACGGCCGGGTCCGCTTCCCCGACTTCGCGTCCTTCCAGAGGGCGGTCGAGGCGACCCCGCCGCCGTCCTCCGAGCGGTTCATCAACGCCTGCGCGCGCGGGCGCCTCCTCCCCGAGGCGTACCTCTACGGTCTCGCCTTCGCGACGATGAAGGCCCAGGCGCGCAGCTCCTACCTCCTCGGGGAGATGTCGGTGCTCGGATCCCAGTGGTACTTCGCCGTCGCCTTCGCGGTGAAGACGCCGCTCGCGACGCTCGGGATCCTCGCCCTCGCGCTCGGAGCGCTCCTCGGGACGAAGGGAGGACGGGCCACGCTCGCCCGGGAAGGACCCTCCCTCCTCGTGCCGGCGGGCGTCTTCGCTCTCGCCGCCGTCCTCTCCTCCCTCAACATCGGGCACCGCCACATCCTCCCGGTCTACCCCTTCCTCTACGTCCTGGCGGGAGCCGTCCCCGCCTGGATGGGCCGCGCGCTCGGCCCCCGGATCGGCCGCGCGGGGAGCGCGGGCCTCCTCGGCCTGCTCGCCCTGGAGACGTGCTCCGTCCGGCCGCACTTCCTCTCGTTCTTCCACCGTCTCGCGGGCGGGGCGGAAGGGGGACTCGGGATCCTCTCCGACTCGAACCTCGATTGGGGGCAGGGGCTCCCCGCCCTGCGCCGCTGGATGGAGGAGAACGGCGTCGCGCGGGTGAACCTCTGCTACTTCGGGACCGCCGACCCGAAGGCCTACGGGATCGACTACGTCCCGATGCTCGGCACCTACTACCTCGAGGTGAAGGGCGCGGGGACGGCGGGGGACGTCCCGCGCGCCCCGGAGCTGCCGGGCTGGGTCGCGATCAGCGCGACGCACTTCCAGGGGGTCTATCTCCCGCCGGCGGTCCGGGAGCGCTACGCGTACCTGAGGAGGAGGCGCCCCGACGCCGTCCTCGCGGGCTCGATCCGCGTCTACCGGGTCGTCCGCGAGGGGGAGTAGGGAGGGTCAGGGGCAGCGCGCCCGGATCTCCTCGAGGAGGGATCGGGCCCTCGGGTCGTCCGGAACGGGGGAGACCCGGTCGGCGAGGGCCCGGGCGCCAGCGCATTCGCCTCGCCCCGCGAGGAGCCTCGCCTGGCCCAGGAGGAGGAGGGAGTCCCCGGGGAACCGGAGGAGGGCGCTCCGGATCGCGTCCATCGCCTGGTCTCCCGCTCCCGCGGCCTCGAGGGCCGCCGCGAAGACCTGGTGGTCGCCGGCGTCCGCCTCGGCGCGGGCGAGGATCGGACGCAGCGCCTCGACGGCTTCCGCGGGTCGCCCGGTGGCAGCGAGGAGGTGGCCCAGGTTCGCGCGCGCCGCGAAGGCGGAGGGGTCCTCGAGGACCGCGCGACGGAACGCACCCTCCGCCTCGCCCGGGCGTCCCGCCCGCAGGAAGGCGACGCCGAGGTTCGCGCGCTCGGCCGGGACGAGGGGGCGGAGGTCGTCGGCGGCGAGGAACTCCCCGATCGCGGCGGCCGCCTCTCCCCGGTCGAGGAGATGGCGCGCCCGCGCGATCCGGACGTGGATCTCCGCCTCGACGACGGTCCGGTCTCCCCGGTCGTGGCCGAGCGACTCGAACCGGTAGCCGGCCCAGAGCCGTCCGTCCCGCGCCCTCGCCTCCTGCTCCTCCGCCGTCCCCGCGCGGACGACGCGATGGAGGAGGCCCACGCGGACGATGGAGACGCCCGGGACCGCGGGAGGGCGTTCCCGGGAGAGGTAGATCGGCCGGCGCCCGAGGAGCCGGCGGACGAGGAGATCCTCCTCGAAGTCGCGCAGGGCTCCACCGACCTTCCCCTTCCTGTGCGCCGCCTCCTCCGCGGAGAAGGGCTCGAGGAGGTCGCGGTCGATCCGTCCGGTCCTCACGGCGAGCCGCACGTCGCGACGGACCCCCTCGACGATCTGGAGGTACTCGCACGGGAAGGCGAGGCCCCCGCCGTAGCCGATGAGGACGCCGTCGGGTTCGACCGTCTCGAGGATCGCGCGGCCGTACTCGCCCGCGAAGGTGGAGCCGCTGCGGTCGTTCGGTGCCAGGTTCGAGGCGAAGGCGAGGGCCGGGAGGCCGAGGGCGAGAAGGGCGGGAACCGCCGGCCGCGCGAGGCGGCGGAGGGACTCGAGCCCGACGCCCGCGAGGACCGCGAGGACGCCGAAGGCCGGCAGGGAGAAGGTCTCGTAGTCGGGAGGGTAGAAGCGCGCGTCGCGGCCCGCCGAGTAGATCGCGATCCCCACCGTCGAGGCGAGCGCGGTCGCGAGGAGGAGACCTCCGGAGCGAGGATCCCGCCGCGAGAGATCGAAGGCCCCCCGGGAGGCGAGGAGGAGGACGGCGAGCCCCCCGGCGAGGAGGGGGAGGCTCGGGGCCGAGAACTCCCGGAGGAGCGTCGCTCCGAGCGCGCCGAGCCGGGGAACGAGCCCGACCGTGGGCCACGCGATCCCCTCGGTCGCCGGGGGCTGGTACTGGCTCAGGAGGACATGATCGAGAAAAGCCGGGAGGGTCCGCGGGTCCCCCCAGTTCTTCTCCGGGCCCGCCGCCGCGCGGAGGGGAAGGTAGAGGAGGACGGAGAGGCCGCAGGCGAGGCCCGCCGACGCCGCGAGGGCGCGGCGCCACCCGCGCAGGGCGCGCGTTCCGAGCGTCGCCAGGCCGGCGATCGGGACGAGCCCGCGCATCAGAGGGTGGTGGGCGAGGGAGAGGCCCGCGGCGAGCCCGAGGACCGCCGCCGAGCGGACGGAGGGAGCGGTCGCGGCCCGATGCGTCGCGAGGAGGAGGAGGATCGAGAGGAGGGCGTGGAGGGAGTAGACCTCGGCGACGACGCTTCCTCCCCAGAGGGACCGGGAGAACGCGAAGAGGAGGCCGACGCAAAGGGAGGCGAGCGCCCCGCATCCGAGCCGGCGCGCGAGCGGGACGCAGGAGGCGGCCGCCGCCGCGCCGAGGAGGGCCGAGGTCGCGTTGACCGCGCGGGCGAACGGCTCCACCGGGAGGAGCCGGGAGAGGCCACCCGCGAGGAGGCACCAGAGGGGATAGCCGGGGGGATGCGGGATCCCGAAGACGCGCGCGGCGACGAGGAAGTCCCCGCTGTCCTCCCCCGTGAGCCCGGGAGCGAGCCCGGGGAGATAGGCGGCGAGCGCCGCGGCGAAGACGACGGCGGAGAGGAGGCCGGTCCGGGAGGAGGGCTCGCCCGTCGCGGGGCTCAACGGGGCAGGGTCCGCGCGCGCTGGACCAGGCGGCGGATCTCCGGGTCGGCCGGCCGCATCCCGGAGGCGCGCTCGGCGTAGAGGAGGGCGGCGGCAAAATCCCGTCCCTCCTCGATCTCGAACAGGGCGGACTCGACGAAGGACCGGGGGTCGTCGGGGAACAGCTCGCGCGCCGAGGCGAGGGCCCGGCGCGCCGTGTCCCGGTCTTTCGCCCGCCTCGCCGCCTGCGCGAGGAAGAGGTAGGGATCGATCTCGGGAGCGGGCCGCGTCAGGAAGGGGGAGAGGACGCGCACCGCCCGCTCGGGCTCTCCCGTCGCGAGGAGGACCCCGCCGAGGGAGGTGCGCGCGATCCCGTCCCCCGGCCGCAGGGCGAGGGCGCGCTCGAGGAAGGGCTTCCCTTCCCCGGGCCGGCCGAGGTCCGCGAGCCCCGTCCCGACGTTCGAGAGGATCGCGGCGTCCAAGGGGTGGAGGTGGGCGAGCTCGCGCCACTCCCGCACCGCCCCCTGGAGGTCGCCGGCCGCGATGCGATCCTCGGCGGCCCGGCCGCGGACGAGGGCCTCGATCTCCCGCAGCTCCGGCGTCCCGCGCTCGGATCCGAGCGTCCGCCAGCGGTAGGCCTTCCAGACCTCCCCGTTCCTCGCCCTCGCCGCCGACGCCTCGCCGGTCCCCTTCCGGACGATCCGGAAGAGGAGCCCGACGGGCACCGACTCCAGGCCGGTCTCCTCCGGGAAGCGCTCGAAGTAGTTCGTGTAGACCGGGCGCAGGTGCGCGGCGGCCCGCGCAAGCCTCTGGGTCTCCGACTCCACCCCCTCCTCGGAGGCGCCGCAGCGCCGCAGGAGCGCGCGATCGACCCGGCCCTCCCGGGTCGCGATCTCGACGTCCGGCCGGACGGCGAGGACGACCTGCTGGTAGAGGCTGGGGATGAGGACCTGGTCTCCCCAGGCGAGGAGGATCCCGCCGGGCTCGACGGTCTCGAGGACGTTGCGGCCGAGGTCGGCGGGGAGGCGATCCTCGCTCCGGTCGCTCGTCTCGCGGTGCGCGCCGTAGGCCCATCCGCCGAGGGAGAGGGCGGCCGCGCTCACCGCCAGACCCGCTCCGGGCAGCGCGAGGCGCCTCCAGGCCTTCCCGATTCCCTCCAGCCCCGCGCCCGCCAGGACGCCGAGGACGACGAACGCCGGCAGCGAGTAGGTCGAGTAGGAGGGGGGGTAGAGGCGCGAGTCCCGCGTGGCGCAGAAGGCGGCGATGCCGACCGTCGCGGCGATCGCGTGGGCCCCGAGGGCGAGCGCTCCGATCGTCCGCCGGCGGGCCGCGACGACGGCCCCCGCGCACGCGAGGAGGAGCGCGGGGAGGGGGAACTCCCCGAGGAGCGTCCGCCCGAGCGCGTCAAGTCGATCCCCGAACCCGAGGAGGATCGGCTCGCGGACCATCACGTTCTCCTCGGGGAGCCGGTAGACCGCCATTCCGAGGAGTCGCCCGAGCCCTCGCAGATCGACCGGGTTCTCGAAGTTGAGGGGAGGATCGGTCGCGGCGCGGATCGGGAGGTAGAGGAGGACGAGGAGGCCGGCGAGGAGGCCCGCCGCCGCGAGCGCGAGGCGGATCCACCGTCCGGGGCCCCGCCGGTTCTCCCAGAGGAAGTGGACGGCGGCGATCGGGACGAGGCCCCGCATGATCGGGTGCATCGTGAGGGAGAGGCCGGCGAGGAGCCCGAACCCCGCCGCGCCGCCGCGCGAGGGGGGAGCGAGACACGCGAGGAGGAGGCCCGCGAAAAGGAGGGCATTGAGCGGGTAGATCTCGGCCGCGGCGCTCTGCTCCCAGAGCGACTTCCCGAATCCGGTCAGGATTCCGGCCCCGAACGCGGCCGGCGCCCCGCAGCCGAGGGCGCGGGCCGCCGCCGCCGCGACGCCGGCGGTCAGGGCCCCCGCGGCGGCGGAGGAGAGGTTCGCTCCGAAGGTGAAGGAGACGCCGGGGAGGAGGCGGGCGAACCCGTGGGCGAAGAGGCACCAGAGGGGATAGCCGGGGGGATGGGGGATCCCGAGGCAGCGGGCCGCCGCGATCAGCTCCCCCGAATCCCCGACGGGGATCTCGCGAGCGACCGTCGGCAGGTAGCCGAGGAAGACGACGAGGCTCGTCCCCGCGACGAGGAGGCCGGTGGGGGAGGGGAAGGCGCGCGCGGCGGACGGCTCCATCGTCCAGAAGGTACCGGACGGCCCTCTCAGGGCCTCCGGGGGGGAATCGGCGCGCCCCCCCGACCGCCCCGAGCATCCCGCAGGACCTCTCGCACGTGGTCGCGATGCAGCTCGGGGAGCCGGGGGTCCGCTGCCGCCTCCTCGAGCGCCTCGATCGCCTCCGCGAGGGGGGCGCCTGCCGACTGGGCCTCCTCGAAGCGCGAGAGCGCCAGCCCCGCTCGCGCGGCGGCGCCGATCGAGAGGTTCGACGCGAGGTCGAGGGAGCGGCGGAAGGCCGCGGCGGCCTCGCCGAACCGGGCGAGCGTGAGCAGGGCCTGCCCCTCCGCGAAGAGGACCTGGGCGCGGGCGTCCCACCCCTCCCCCGGCGGCGGGGGACTCCGGAGCAGCGCGATCGCCTCCTCGTGGCGCTCCTCGAGGGCCAGGCGCTGGGCGAGGAAGATGCGCGCCCCTCCGCGCCATCGGGCGGCCTCGCGAAGCGGCGCCTCGGCGCCGGGAAGGCGGGCGAGGTCGAGGGCCGCGGCGAGCTCGATCCGCGCGTCGGGGGAGTCGGGAAACTCGGCGACGATCGCCCGCCAGTACTCGACCGCCTCGGCTCCCCGGCCCATCCGGCGCGCCAGCGCGTCGGTGAGCGTCGAGGCCGCCTCGCTCCAGGCGGCCGAATAGCGGGGGAAGGAGGCGAGCCCCTCCCGCAGGCCCTCCTGCAGCACGCGCACGCCCCGCTCCTCCTCGCCGAGCTCGAGGAGGTAGCGCCCGAGCCGGATCCGGGCCTGGTAGAAGACGGGGTGGATCTCGAGGGCGTGCTCGAGGGAGGCCACGGCGGCGGGCCGGTCCCCCGCCTTCCACCTCTCCGCGGCGAGGTTGTAAAGGAGGCGCACGCTGCGCGGGGAATCGCGCCGCGCCGTCACCTCCGTCAACCCCGCGGCGGACCGCCACTCCCATGCCCTCGCGGCGGTTCTCGCTGCGAGGCCCGCGAGGAGAACCCCCGCAACGCAGCCCCAAGCCCGCCGAAGCGACTCCGGGGGGAGGAGGCCGAGGAGGGCGATCGCGAGGCAGAGGGACGGGACGAGGAGATGGCGCTCGGCGAAGATCGTCCCGGCGGGGAAGAGGAGGTTCGAGGTGGGGGCGAAGGAGGCGAGGCTCGCGAGGAGGAACAGGGAGGAGGCGGGACGGGGGCGCCTCAGGAGGAACGCCGCCGCGACGAGGCCGAGGAGGAGGGCGGCGCACGCGAGCGCCCCGGGGTCGAGCGGCCCGGGGGAGAGACGGAACGTCTCGAGGGAATAGTCCGCGGAGAGCCTCCAGGGGAAGACGAGGAGGCCGAGCGCGTGGGCGAGGATCCTCGCGGCGGTCGGGAGGCGGACCTCGGGGGGCTCGAAGATCAGGGGGTTCTCGATCCGGTTCGTCGGCAGGTACCGGGGCCAGAAGAACCCGAGCGCGGCTGTCCGGAGGGCGAGGTCGAGGAGGAGCGCGGCGAGGAGGGGGAGGAGGACGAGGAAGCGTCCCCTGCGCCGCGGGTCTCCGCGGGGCGTCAGGAAGGCCGCGAGGCCGACGACGAGGAGGGTCGGGGCGGCCGACTCCTTCGCGAGGAGGGAGGCGAGGAAGAGGAGGCCGTCGACCGCGAGGGCTCCCCGCGGTGGCGCGCCGCGGCGTTTGAGGACCCGCGCGAGGAGCGCGAGGGAGAGGAGGGCCGCTCCCATCTCCCCGACGTTGGCGACGTCGCCGACCGCCTCGGAGTGGACGGGATGGACGGCGAAGATCGCGGCCGCCAGGGCCGCGCGCCCGGGCGGGAGCGCCCTCGCGGCGAGGCGCCAGCCGGCGAGGACGAGCGCGCCGTGGAGGAGGAGTCCGAGGAGGCGATAGGGCCAGGCCCGATCGCCCGCCACCGAGTAGACGATCCCGAGCGCGCCGGTCGTGAGAGGGCGGTAGAGACCGGAGGGTGGGGCGATCCCGTCCCAGTAGTCCTCCTGGAACAGGCGGAGGAAGCGGTCCGGTCCCCGCGTCGCCGTCCGCAGGGTCTCGTGCCCCTCGACGAGCACCTTCCCGTCCCCGACCAGCTCGGCGCCGAGGAGGGGGAGGTAGGGGAGCGTTCCGGCGAGGAAGAGGAGGGAGGGGAGCGCCCACCGGGCGGTCCGCCGCCCCGCGGGGACGGGCGTCGGGAGGGGAACCGGCAAGTCAGGAGGCGAGGCCGGAGCGGTCGGCGCGAGTCGCGCCTGCGGCCGCGGGGAAGAGGTCTCCTCGTCGCACCTGACTCGCCTTGACGGTTCCAGTATAAGGAAGGCCTCCTCGGGGCGCGTCGCGGGCGAGCGCGCTCCTGCGTCCGGGTCCCTCGATTCCGCGTCTCCCCTCTCTCCTCTCCCCTCCGACTCCGCGAAGGGCCGCGGGTCTCTCCTTCCTCCTCGCCCTCGCCGCCGGCGCCGGCGGCCTGCGCAACGGACTGTGCGTCGACGGGCGCGCCTTCGTCGTCGAGAACCGGCTCGTCCGCTCCGTCCGGGAGGATCCCTCGGCGCTCCTCGCCCTCGTCACGACCCCCTACTGGGCGGACGCGAAGGAGCGCCAGGCCCTCTGGCGGCCGCTCGCGAGCCTCTCCTTCGGCCTCACCTATCTCGGCTTCGGCGCGACGCCGTGGCCCTACCACGCCTTCGTCCTCCTCACGCACGCGGCCGTCTCGGCCCTCGTCGTCCTCCTCGCGCACCGCCTCGTCGCCGACGCCGGAGCGGCGCTCCTCGCGGGGGCCCTCTTCGCCGTCCACCCGATCCACTCCGAGGTCCTGGGGGACACCGTCGGCCGGGCGGAGACGATCTCGGCGCTCCTCGGAATCGCCTGCTTCCTCCTCTACACCCGCGTCGAGTCTGTCCGCGATCGCCGGTTCGCCGGCGCGGCCGTCCTCTACTTCCTCGCGACGATGGCGAAGGAGGGACCGCTCTTCGCCGTCCCGGTCCTCTTCGGCCTCTACGACCTCCTCGTCCGTCCGGGGGAAGGGAGCAAGATTGCGCGCGCGCGGAGGGCCGCTCCACGTTGGGGAGTACTCCTCGGACTCGCGGCCATCCACCTCGCGCTTCGAGCAGAGGTGTTCGGCACCCTTGCGCCGCTGATCACGGCGATAGTGCGCCTCGACAACCCGTTCCCCGCGCTGGCCGCGGTTCGCGACTCCCTCCTGCCCCGCTTCACCGCGATCAACCGGCTCGACAATCCGCTCCTCTTCGAGGCCGCTCCCGTGCGGATCGCCAACGCGCTGCGGGTGATGGCCCACGGCCTGCGTCTCCTCGTCTGGCCCCACCCCCTCTCGGCGGACTACAGCCTCGACCAGATTCCCGTGGTCCGGGACCTCGGGAATCCCGGGACGATCGGCGCCCTCCTCCTCCTCGCCTCCCTCGCCCTCGGCGCGATCGCGCTCCTCGCGCGGGGACGGACCTCCGGATTCGCCCTGGCCTTGATGCTCGTCCCCTGGCTGCCGTCCTCGAATCTCCTCTTCGGGGCGGGGACGATCTTCGGCGAGAGGCTCCTCTACCTCCCGTCGGTCGGTTTCTGCCTCCTCGCTGCAACGCTCGTCCCCGCCGCGGGGCGGCGGAGCCGCGCGGTCGCGGCCGTCGCGTGCGCGGCCCTGGTCCTCCTCGGGATCGCGAGGACGAACGGGAGGCTCGGGGACTGGACGGACAACCTCCGCCTCTGGGAAGTGACGGCGATCCGCGATGCACCGAGGAGCGCGCGGGCGCATGGCGCCTACGCCGTCCACCTCCTCGAGGCGGGCCGGAAGGAGGAGGCGCTGCGTGAGCTCGATCGCACCCTCGAGATCTTCCCCGGGTACTACCAGGTCCACGGGAAGGTCGCGGAGATCCGGCGCCTGGAAGGGAACCTCCGCGGGGCGGCGGAGTCGATGTTGGCCGCGCTGCGCGGCCAGATCCGCTTCTACGGGCGGGAGGCTCCCGACCAGGACGCGTTCCTGTACGTGATCCTCCGCGACTACGAGCAGGTCACCGACGGGATGAAGGAGGCGGCGCGCCAGTTCGAGGCGCTCCTCGCCGAAGGCTTCGACGTCCCCCTCCTCCGCGCGTACCTCGGGGAGGCGCTCGCGGCCGCCGGAGAAACCGCCGCGTCGGAGGAGCAGTACCGGCGCGCCTTCGAAGGGCCGCACCCGCCGGTCGCCCGGGCCTCCCGCGCGATCGCCCTCTTCCGGCAGGGGCGGCACGACGAGGCGCTGCGGGAAGCGGCCTTGATCCGGGCCGACGCGTCCACCCTCGCCCGCCAGCGCAAGCGCCTCGTCACGGGGCAGATCGCCCGCGCGAGGGGAGCCGCGCAGGAGGCGGTCGAGGCCTTCGACGAGATCCTCGCCGGCGAGGAGATCGATCCGCTCATCACCCACCAGGCCCACTTCTGGAGGGGGATGGCGGGCTCCGAACTCGCCTTCGCCCTCCGGAACCTCCGCCCCGAGGTGGCCCTCGAGAGGCTCGTGCGGGCGCGGGCCGACCTCGAGGCCGCCCTCGGCCGGACCGATCCCACGGGATCGGTCGCGGCCGCCGGGGTGGGACGCCTCGTCTCGATCCTCTCCGTCCTCGGCGAGCTCGACGCCGCCGAATCGGTCCTCCGCCGCTCGATCGAGGCGCAGCCACAGACCGAATCGTTCCGCCTGCTCCTCGTCGGTCTCCTCGCGGGCCGCGGCCGCCTCGCCGCGGCGCGGGCGGAGATCGCGCCGCTCCGCGAGCGCGCGCCGCAGCAGGCGAGCCTCCTCCTCCTCGAGGGGGAACTCCTCCTCTCCTCGGGAAACGCGGAGGGGGCGAAGGAGCGCGCCTCCCGGGCGGCCGAGCTCGCCCCCTCTTCCGGGCGGGGGGCCCGGGCGCTGCGGGCTCGAGCCGAGGTCGCCTCCGGGAATGTCGCGGCCGGCGTCGCCCTCCTCGAGCAGGTCGCGGGGGAGCGCCCGACGGACGCGACGGCCGCCGGCTGGCTCGGCCTGGCGTTCCTCGACGCGGGGCGGACCGCCGAGGCGCGAGGAGCGCTCTCGCGCGCCGTCGAGCTCGGGGTCGAGGAGGCCGCCGTCTTCGACGCGCTCGCGCGGCTCCACGGATTCAACGAGCCACGGGATCTCGCCTCGGCGACCCGGTTTTCCGACCAGGCCCTCGCGCTCGCGCCGGG
>CBRGOK010000048.1:0-11818 GCA_967798035.1 uncultured bacterium | reverse complement strand
CGGACGGCGCGTGGAGGTCCTCGCGTTCGGTCCGCACGGGAGGATCCGGGACGTCCGGGCCTTCACGAGCGGCGTGGAGGCTCGCGTTCTCCGAGGGCCCCGGCCTTTCCGAATGCGGACGATTCCCCGGGATGAACCAAGCTGCCAGGGCGGCGGTCGCCACGACCAGGGCCGAGGCCGGAGTCCAGAGGTGCGGTCGCATGCGCGTGTGACGACTCCCGCGGATTCTGCGGCTCCCCGGAGTAGGCAGGGATGCGGCCGCAGCGCGGCCCTAGCATCGGCTGGTTTCCGCCCGATCCTTCGCCGGTCCTTCACCTCCTTGGCCCCGAGGACGAACCCCCTCGAATCCGAGGCGGCTCCTCGCTCCACCTCCGGCAAAGGGGCGAGGATCCGCGCGGCGTCAAACGGCATCGCCGGAGGCGCCTTGGATACCCGCGAGGCGATAGACTCGCGGCGCCGAGTCGGGAATCGGCCCGGAGTCGAGCGAGCGCTGCCGGAGATCCCACGCGTCCCTCAGGGCATCGCATCCTGGCCCGCCGGAGGCGCAAGGTGATTACGCCGCTCGTCCCCTGGGGAATTACGGTCGTCGTCGCGGTTCCCGTCGCCCTCCACCTTGCCCGAGCGCAGGAGTCGCGGCCCGGCGAGGACCGCGTCGCGGCGCAGCGCGAGAGGAACGAGGCGTGCTTCCAGGCGGACTACCTCGAACGCCGGGAGTGGCTCGTCGACCGCAAGGCGGGCAAGTGGATCGCGATCGTCGCCGGGGAGGCGACTTCGCCCGCCGAGACTCTCGCGGACTGCCTCCGCGCCGCCGACGCGAGGGATCCGAAAGCCCTCCATCGATTCGTGTTCCGGATCGGGGAGGAGGGGCCGGTCGCATACCGACTGGGCGGGGCCGGAGCACGGAACCTGATCGGAATGGGGTTTTTCGGGCGCCTGGATATCCGCCACGTCGAGTTCAATCTCGAGGAGGCGGTGATCTGCCGGCGCGGGGAGAAGACCAAGGTCTTCCCCTGGAAGGACCTGCACATCCCGCTTCCGCTCGGAGAACCCGGGGGAACTTCCGTCCGGTCGATCCCGGTCTCTCCCAGCACCGCCTTCACGGGGATCGCCCTTCTCGAGCCGGCCGTCGCGGACGAGCTGGGCCTCGCTCGGTTCGAGATCCCCGGCGAAGTCCCTCTGGAACAATTCGGCGTCCGATTCGTGTGCCGGCGAGCTCGGGTCCGCGTCCAGATCCCCGAGCTCGAGATTGACGAGGACCTCCCCGTCCTTGTCACGAAGAGGTGAGCGCGGCCCGAGGCCGCCGGGACGGAGCCCGGCTACACTCCCCCGACCGGAGTCGCATCGGTCTCATGGGGCCGCACGCAAGCCTGCCCGTGCTCCTGGGCGTCCTTCTCGTCGCCCAGGCCCCGCCTCCCGAGGGGTACCGCACCTTCGAGAGCCGGGTGAAGGGGATCACGCTTCACATCCCCGCGCGCTACGAGGAGCTCCCGGTTCCCCCCGACGAGGAGTGGATCCAGCTCAAGTTCACGGAGAAGCGCGTCCAGGGGAAGGAGAAGCCCTTCCGCCCCGAGATCTGGCTCGTCCGGACGGAGAAGGCCGCCCCGACGGAGTCCCAGCCCGAGAGTCGGGGGGCGACGGAGAGCCGCCCCGTGGTCCGCACCATCGAGGACTACGTGAAGAAGGTCGCGCTCAAGAAGTGGACCCTCAAGCCCGACGGCGCGCTCGACCTCCGGGAGCGAGGCGAGGTCCCGCGCCACAGGCTCACGCGCGAGGACGGGGAGCTGCGGGGAACGGGCTACGTCTTCGAGCGGGACGACGCCCTCGTGTTCCTCCTCGGCTTCGCCAGCCGGGAGGACTTCCCGGCCGCGTCGAAGGTCTTCGAACAGTCGGCCCGGTCGCTGCGGCTGAAGGAGGCCGCGGACCCGACCGCCGAGGACGTCGACCTCTACTACCGCTACCACCCCTTCCGGAACGTCGAGTACCGGAAGGAGGTGAGGAGGAACCTCTCCCGGGGGTGGAAGGCCGAGGACACGGAGAACTTCATCTTCATCTACGACACGAGGGACGCTCCGCTCGTGCGGAAGATCAAGAACGACCTCGAGGTCGTCCGCACGAAGTACCTCGAGCTCTTCCCCCCCGTGAAGGCGATCGAGGCGGTCTCGACCGTCCGCGTGTGCAAGGACAAGGAGGAGTTCCACAAGTTCAGCGGGATGCCGCCGCAGGTCGCCGGCTTCTGGAACTACGAGACGCGCGAGCTCGTCTTCTACGACGCGGAGGACGCCCCCGCGGAGCCCGGCTCGGGCCGCAAGAACTCGGTCCTCGTCCTCTACCACGAGGCGTTCCACCAGTACATCTACTACTCCTGCGGCGAGATCGCGCCGCATTCCTGGTTCAACGAGGGGACCGGGGACTACTTCTCGGGGGCCCGGATCCCCCCCGGCTACAAGCGGGTCGACCGCATCGGGCCCAACCCGTGGCGCGTCGGGCTCGCGAAGAAGATCGTCGCGGAGAAGACCTTCGTTCCGCTGAAGGAGTTCGTGCAGTTCGAGCAGCCGAAGTACTACGCCAAGGCCAGCCCCAACTACGCCCAGGGGTGGGCCTTCGTCTACTTCCTCCGGGAGTCGAAGGTCGTGGCGAAGCACCCGATCTGGAGCCGGATCCTCCCGGTCTACTTCGACACGCTGAAGGCGAAGTACGCCGAGGCCATCGCCGCGGAGG
This sequence comes from uncultured bacterium, assembly GCA_967798035.1. Lineage (GTDB taxonomy): Bacteria > Planctomycetota > UBA1135 > UBA1135 > JAKEFM01 > JAKEFM01. The sequence goes on along the minus strand of CBRGOK010000048.1, from coordinate 9,100 downwards.
GGAAGGACCCGCCGCCGCCGAAGGTCGAGGCCGCCCAGGTGGCGGCGCGGAAGGAGGCCGTCGAAGCGGCGTTCTCCAAGGTCTCCTTCGACGAGCTGGAGAAGGCCTGGGTCGAGTTCGTCGGAGACCTGAAGGATCCGGCGGGGAAGTAGGGGCTACGTCGTGTAGCGCGCGTTGATCCGGACGTACTCCTCCGTCAGGTCGGAGGTCCAGAAGCGCGCCTGGGAGGAGCCACGGCGGAGGTCGACCCGGATCCGGACCTCCTTCGCGTCGAAGACCCGCTTTTTTTCGGCAGCCGGGGAGTCGGCGGGGGCCCCCTCGACGAAGAGCGGGACCCCGTTCGCCTCGACCCGGATGCGGCCGAGGTCGAAGGGGACGCGCGCGCGGCCGATCGCCGCGAGGATGCGCCCCCAGTTCGGGTCGCCCCCGGCCACGGCGGTCCGGACGAGGAGGGAGGAGCCGATCGTGCGCGCGAGGGCGTCGGCCTCGGCCGACGTGAGGGCGCCGAGGACCTCGACCTCGATCAGCTTCGTCGCCCCCTCCCCGTCGCGGACGATCTGGAGGGCGAGGGACCGGCAGACCGCCTCGAGGCACTCGGCGAGGGGGGTCGGGGCGAGGGAGACTCCCGAGGCGCCCGAGGCGAGGAGGAAGACCGAGTCGTTCGTCGAGGTGTCCCCGTCGATCGAGATTCGGTTGAAGGTCTCGTCGGCCGCGCGGCGGAGGGCCGAGCGGAGGGTCGAGGCGGACGCCCGGGCGTCGGTCACGAGGAAGACGAGCATCGTCGCGAGGTCGGGGTGGATCATCCCCGCGCCCTTGGCGAACCCCGCGATGGAGACGGTCCGGCCCTCGAGACGCGCGGAGGCGCTCGCCGTCTTCGCGCGGGTGTCCGTCGTCAGGATCGCGCGCGAGACGGCCTCGAGCCCGTCGGTGGACAGGGTTTCCTCGAGACGCGGGATCGCCGCGGCGATCTTCGGCACGTCGAGGGGGACCCCGATCACGCCGGTGGAAGCGAGGAGGACCTGCTCGGGCGGAATGCGCAGGCGCTCGGCGAGGAGGCGCGCGGTCTCCTCGGCCGCGGCCGCCCCGGCGGGCCCGGTCGCCGCGTTCGCGCAGCCCGAGTTGACGAGGATCGCGGCCGCCCGGCCGCCGGTCGCGCCGAGGTGCTCGGCGGACAGGGTGACCGGGGCCGCCCGGACGCGGTTTCGGGTGAAGAGGGCGGCGGCCGAGGCGGGGGGGTTCGACCGCAGGAGGGCCAGGTCGAGCGCGCCCCCCTTCTTCAGGCCGCACGCGACGGCGGCGGCAGTGAAGCCCCCGGGGCGGAGGAGTTCGCCTTCCGCGAGCGACCACTCCATCGCGGCGAGGGTCTAGAGGCCCGGGACGGGGCCGGGCGCGCCGGGGAGCGTGCGCTCCATCGCGACCTCGTCGCAGAAGTTGCGCTTGGGGCACTTCACGCAGTCGGTCCAGGCCTTCCGCGGCAGCGTGTCGGCGGGGACGACCCGGAAGCCGAAGCGCGCGAAGAAGTCGGGGACGTAGGTGAAGGAGATCACGCTCGGGATCTCGTAGGCGTCGGCCTCCGCGAGGATGGAGTGCACGAGGGCCGCCCCGATCCCGCGCCCCTGGCGGTCGGAGCGGACGGCGAGGGAGCGGACCTCGGCGAGGTCGTGCCCGTAGAGGGCGAGGGCCCCGCAGCCGACGACCTCCTCCCCCTCGACCGCGACGAAGAAGTCGGAGAGGGTCCGGGAGACCTCGGCCTCCTCGCGGGGGAGCATCCGGCCGAGGGCGGCCCAGGCGTTGACGATCCCGGAGATCGCCGGGACGTCGCCGGGGCGGGCGCGGCGGACCGCGAGCCCGGTCGCGGCGGTGGGGGGGACGGAGGGCCGCCGGCTCAACGCTTCGCCTCCGCGAGACGGTTGCGCGCGTCGGAGATCGCCGCCGCGACGCGGGGGGGGGCGGTCCCGCCGATCACGTCGCGGGCGGCGAGGGAGGCCTCGACCTTGATCGCCTCGAAGATCGAGGTGTCGAACGTCGGGTCGATCGCGCGGTATTCCTCGAGCGGCAGGGTCGCGAGGTCCTTGCCGAGGTCGAGGCAGCGGCGGACGACCTTGCCGACGATCCCGTGGGCGGCGCGGAAGGGGACCCCCCTCTTGACGAGCCAGTCGGCGGCGTCGGTCGCCGTCGAGAGCCCCGCGGCCGCGGCGGCGCGGCAGCGGTCGGGATTGGGGCGGCAGCCCGAGATCACCCGGGCGGCGACCCGCAGCGCCCCGAGCCAGGCGTCGCACCCCTCGAAGAGGGGGGGCTTGTCGTCCTGGAAGTCGCGGTCGTAGGCGAGGGGGAGCCCCTTCATCGTCGCGACGAGGGTGGTGAAGGACCCGAGCGTCCTCCCCCCCTTCGACCGGATCAGCTCGAGGGCGTCGGGATTCTTCTTCTGGGGCATCAGGCTGGAGCCGGTGCAGACCGATTCGTCGAGCTCGACGAAGCCGAACTCCGGGGAGGAGTAGAGGATCAGGTCCTCGGCGAGGCGCGAGAGGTGGATGCCGCCGATCGAGGCCGCCCCGAGGATCTCGGCGGCGAAGTCGCGGTCGGAGACGGCGTCGATCGAGTTGCGGGTGACCCCCGCGAAGCCGAGGCGCTTCGCGATCTTCTCCCGGTGGATCGGGAAGGCGCACCCGGCGAGCGCGCCGGAGCCGAGCGGGCAGAGGTCGGCCCGGCGCATGGCGTCGCGCAGGCGCCCGCGGTCGCGCTCGAACATCTCGAAGTAGGCGAGCGCCCAGTGGGCGAAGAGAATGGGCTGGGCCGAGCGGAGGTGGGTGTAGCCCGGGATCGGGACCCCCGCGGTGCGCCCGGCGAAGTCGAGGAGCGCCTCCTCGAGCTCGTTGAGGGCGGCGTCGGCGTCCGAGGCGAAGTCCTTGACGAAGAGGCGCAGGTCCGCGGCCATCTGCTCGTTGCGGCTGCGCCCGGTGTGGAGCTTCGCCGCGACCGCCCCGGCCGCCGAGAGCGCGTCCTCGACGAAGGTGTGGACGTCCTCCGCGGGGGAGCCCTCCGGCGGGCGGTCCTGGTTCTCCGCGGCGAGCGTGATCGTGCCGAGGCTCGCCAGCAGCCAGTCGCGCTCCTCCCGCGAGAGGAGCCCCGCCTCGGCGAGGGCCTCCGCCCACGCCTTCGACCCCTCGATGTCCTCCTCGAGGAGGCGCCAGTCGGTCTCGAGCGAGCGCTGGAAGAGGGCGAACTCCGGGTCCATCCCCTTCGTGAATCTTCCTCCCCACATCGCCATGGCGGGCCTCCGGTCAGAAGGGGACCGGGGCGCGCCGGGACCGGGCCCGGAGCTCCGGAGGGGCCTCGGGGGCGGGAGAGGGTCCCTTCGCCGCGATGCGGGCGGGGAGGGAGAGGAGCCGGATGAACCCCTCGGCGTGTCGCTGGTCGTAGACCGCGTCGGCCCCGAAGGTGGCGAAGGCCGGCGCGTGGAGGGTGAAGGGGGAGCGGCGCTCGACCGCGGTCGCGCTCCCCTTGAAGAGGCGGACGCGGACGGAGCCGGTGACGCGCTCCTGGGTCTTTCGGACGAACGCGTCGAGGGCCTCGCGCAGCGGCGTGAACCACGCCCCGTCGTAGACGACCTCCGCGTAGCGTTGCGCGAGGGAGTCCTTCGCGTGGCGCGTGTCGCGGTCGAGGACGAGCTCCTCGAGGGCGCGGTGCGCCTCGGCGAGGACCGTGCCCCCCGGGGTCTCGTAGCAGCCGCGCGACTTGATGCCGACGAGGCGGTTCTCGACGAGGTCGACCCGGCCGACGCCGTGCTCGCCGGCCCGGACGTTCAATTCCTCGAGGAGGGAGACCGGATCGCGCCGGCGGCCGTCGAGGGAGACGGGGCTCCCCGCCTCGAACCCGATCTCGACGCTCCCCGGCTCGTCCGGGGCGTCCTTCGCGGAGCGCGTGAGGACCCAGACGTCCTCGGGAGGGGCGTTCGCCGGATCCTCGAGCGCGCCCCCCTCGTGGGAGATGTGCCAGAGGTTCCGGTCCCGGCTGTAGATCTTCTCCGCGGAGGCCTCGACGGGGATCCGGCGCTTCGCGGCGTAGGCGAGGAGATCCTCCCGCGAGCGCAGGTCCCAGATCCGCCACGGGGCGATCACCTCGAGGTCGGGGGCGAGGGCGGCGTAGGCGCGCTCGAAGCGCACCTGGTCGTTCCCCTTCCCCGTGCACCCGTGGGCGAGGGCGTCCGCCCCCCTCTCGAGGGCCGCCTCGACCTGCGCCTTGCCGAGGCAGGGGCGGGCGATCGAGGTGCCGAGGAGGTAGCGCCCCTCGTAGACGGCCCCGGCGCGGAGCATCGGCCAGAGGTAGTCCGTGACGAAGGCCTTCCGGAGGTCGGCGACGTGGACCTCGGAGGCGCCGGAGGCGAGCGCCTTCTCCTCGATCCCGCGCAGCTCGCCCGCCCCCTGGCCGACGTCCCCGACGAAGCAGACGACGGGGCAGCGGTAGGTCTCGGCGAGCCAGGTGAGCGCGACGGAGGTGTCGAGCCCGCCCGAGTAGGCGAGGCAGATCTTCTTCGGCATGGAGCGTTCCTTCACGGGCTAGAGGGTCGCGCCCCCCACGAGGAAGGCGAGGATCGCGTTCTGGACGTGCAGGCGGTTCTCCGCCTGCTCGAAGACGACGGAGTCCCCCGAGTCGAGGACGCCGGAGGAGACCTCCATCCCGCGGTGGGCGGGGAGGCAGTGCATGAAGATGGCGCCGGGGGCGGCCCGGCCCATCAGGTCCTCGTTCACCTGGTAGTCGGCGAAGATCGCGGCGCGCTCCTCCGACTCGTCCTCCTGCCCCATGCTCGCCCAGGTGTCGGTGTAGACGACCGTCGCGCCGGCGACGGCGTCGAGGTCGTTCGTGATCCGGATCTCGGAGCCCGACTCGCGCGCGAGGCGCATCGCCTCGTTGACGACCCGGGAGTTGGGCTCGTACCCCTCCGGGGAGACGACGGTGATCGGGAGCCCGAGCTTCGCCGCCCCGTCGAGGAGGGAGTGGCAGGTGTTGTTCCCGTCCCCGACGTAGGCGACCCGGACCGCCTCGAAGGTCCCGAACCGCTCCCGGATCGTGAAGTAGTCGGCGAGCGCCTGGCAGGGGTGGAGGAGGTCGGTGAGGCCGTTGATGACCGGGATCCTCGTCGAGGCGGCGAGCTCGAGGACCGACTTGTGCTTGTAGGTGCGCGCGACGATCCCGTGGGTCCAGCGCTCGAGGTTGCGGCCGACGTCCTTGATCGCCTCCCGCTCCCCGAGCTTGATCCGGTGGTGGTCGAGGAAGATCGAGTGCCCGCCGAGCTGGTGGACCCCGACCTCGAAGGTGACCCGGGTCCGGAGGCTCGGCTTCTCGAAGAGGAGGACGATCGTCTTGCCGCGGAGCACCCCGTGGAGGGAGCCGGGGGCGCGCTTGAGGCGGCCCGCGAGCTCGAAGATCGCGAGGATCTCCTCCGGCGCGAGGAGCGCGACGGAGAGGAGGTCCTTCTGGGAGAGGGTGCGGGAGGGAGCGAGCGTGAGCATCGCGGTCTCCTGGGTCACGCGCGGGAGAGGGTCCCGGCGACTTCGGTCGGGGCGCAGGCGGGGATCGCCGCCGCGAGGAACTCGACGAGCCGGTCGATCTCCCCCCTCCCGACGACGAAGGGGGGGAGGAAGCGCAGCACGGTGCCAGCCGTCCGGTTGATGAGGAATCCCCCCTCGAGGGCGCGGTCGACGACCGGGCCCGCGTCGAAGGCGAGGGCGAGGCCGAGCATGAGCCCCTCGCCGCGGACCTCGAGGACGCCGGGCGTCGAGGCGGCGAGGGCCTCAAGGCGGGCGTGAAAGTACGCGCCCGTCTCCCCGACGACCTTGGCGAGGCCGCCGAGGAGGCGGTCGAGGAGCTCGATCGCGAGACGGCAGGCGAGGGGGTTCCCCCCGAACGTCGTGCCGTGGTCCCCTGGCGCGAAGGCGGCCGCCCAAGGCTCGCGCGCGAGGAGCGCGCCGAGGGGGAGGCCGAGGCCGAGGGGCTTGGCGACGGGGACGAGGTCGGGGAGGACGCCGTGCTTCTGGTAGGCGAAGGGGCGGCCCGTCCGTCCGAGCCCGCACTGGATCTCGTCGGCGATCATCGCGGCGCCCGTCCGGTCGCACGCCTCGCGGACCGCGCGGAGGAACCCCGGCCGCGCCGAGGCGAGCCCCCCCTGCACGCACTCGAGGATCACGGCCGCCGTGCGCGGCCCGACGGCGGAGGCGATCGCCCCCTCGTCGTTGAAGGGGAGGAAGCGGAACCCGGGGACGAGCGGCTCGAAGGGGGCGCGGTACTTCTCCGTCGACGTCGCCGAGAGCGCCCCGAGCGTGCGCCCGTGGAACGAGCCCTCGAAGGCGAGGACCTCCACCCGGTCCCCCTCGCCCCGCTTCTTCGCCCGCGCGCGCGCGAGCTTGATCGCGGCCTCGACGACCTCCGTCCCGCTGTTCGCGAAGAAGACGCGGTCGAGGCCCGAGAGCCGCTTCAGCCGCTCCGCCGCGGGGGCGGCGTAGGGGTGGTGGTAGAGGTTCGAGGTGTGGAGGACGGAGCCCGCCGCCTCGCGGAGGATCGAGACGACCCGGTCGTCCCCGTGGCCGAGGGCGTTCACGCCGATCCCCGAGACGAAGTCGAGCCAGGTCCTCCCCCCCTCGCCGAACAGGGTGCACCCCCGCCCCCCCGTCACGAGGAGCGGCGCGCGCTTGTAGTTCTGGAAGAGGTGGGCGGCGTCGAGCGCCTGGGCTTCCTGCAGGTTCACGCGTTCCCCTCCACGGCGGTGCCGACGCGCTCCCCGGCGGCGAGCCGGCGGAGCACGGAGGGCTCCTTCCACGAGGCGATCTTGACCCGCGCCCCGGTGAGCGAGGCGGCGTCGAGGGCGCTCCTCACCTTCGGGATCATCCCCCCGGCGATCGTCCCGGCGGCCATCAGGGAGCGCGCCGAGGCGGGATCGATCCGCTCGAGACGCGCGCCGCGCGCGTCGAGGACCGCCGGCACGTCCGAGAGGAGGGCGAGGCGCTCCGCGCCGAGGATCCGGGCGAGGCCCGCGGCGGCCTCGTCGGCGTTGAGGTTCAGGAACTCCCCGTCCGGGCCGAGCGCGATCGGCGCGAGGACCGGGACGAAGCCCGCCTCGAGCAGCGCGCGGACCGCCGCGGGGTCCCCCCCGACGACGCGCCCGACGCGGCCGGGGTCGAAGCCCTCCGGCCGCCAGATCTCCGCCCGGAGCGTCCCTCCGTCCGCACCCGTCAGCCCGACCGCGGGGACGCCGGCCGTCGCGAGGGCCGCGACGAGCCGCTTGTTCTCGATCCCCGCGAAGGCGGCGAGCGCCTCCTCCATCACCGGCGGGGGCGTGAGCCGCATTCCCTCACGCCGCTCGCTCGCGATCCCGAGCCGAGCGAGGCGCGCGTCGAGGGAGGCCCCGCCGCCGTGGACCAGGGCGAGCCGGACGCCCGCTTTCCGCGCCTGCGCGACCTCCTGCGCGAAGGTCGCGAGCGAGGCGCCGTCCTCGAGGCACTTCCCGCCGACCTTGACGACGAGATCGACGAGCCCGCTCGTGGGGGCAGCCTTCGTCACAGGAGCCCCGCCGTCTCCTCGAAGCCGAGCATCCGGTTCGCGTTCTGGACCGCCTGGCCGGCGGCGCCCTTGACGAGGTTGTCGATCGCGGAGACGAGGACCGCCCGCCGGGAGGCCGCGTGGAAGGCGACCCCGATGTCGCAGTAGTTCGTCCCCTCGACGCCGGCCACGCTCGGGAGATCCCCCGGCGGAAGGAGGCGGACGAAGGGACGTCCCGCGTACGCCTTCGACAGGACGTTCCGCAGGTCCACCTCCGCGGTCCCCGCGGCGGCCCGGAAGTGGATCGTCGCGAGGATCCCGCGGTCGAAGGGCGCGAGGTGGGGGACGAAGACGACCTCCGCCCCGACCGCCTGGGCGATCTCGGGCGCGTGACGGTGGGAGAAGACGCCGTAGGCCTTCGCGCTCACCTCGCAGAAGTGGGTCGTCGGGCTCGGGGTGCGCCCCGCGCCGGAGACCCCCGAGATGCAGTCGGCGACGACCCCGGCCTCCGCGTCGGCGAGCCGGGCCCAGAGGATCGGCGCGAGGGGGAGGGCCACGCTCGTCGGATAGCAGCCGGGGTTCGCGACGAGGCGCGCCGCCCCGATCGACCCTCGATCGAGCTCCGGGAGCCCGTAGGCCGCCTCCTCGAGGAGGTCGGGCCGCGGGTGCTCGAAGCCGTAGTGCTCGGGGTACCGGGCCGGGTCCTTCAGCCGGAACGCGCCCGAGAGGTCGACGACCTTGAGTCCCGCCTCGAGCAGCTCCGGCGCGAGCTCCACGCTCGCCTCGTGGGGCGTGGCGAGGAAGGCGACCTTCGCGCCGCACGCCGCGATCGCGGCGGGGACCGCCGGCTTCACGGCGAGGTCGCACCGCGTCCGGAACCGCGGGTGCAACCGCTCGAAGGGAACCTCCTTCTCCCCGCGCCCGGAGCCGAAGAGGCCCGCGAGCCGGAACCGGGGGTGCCCGAGCAGGAGGCCGACGGCCTCGGCGCCGGAATAGCCCGAGGCGCCGACGACGGCGGCCGCGACGCGAGCGTCGAGCGCCTGGCTCATCGGGCGGAGGCGATCCCGGCGGCGGCGAGGCAGGCGCGCACGAGGCGGCGCGCGGAGGCCGGCTCGCGCGTGAGCACGAAGAGCGTGTCGTCCCCGGCGACGGTCCCGACGACCCCCTCGAAGCCCCCGCGGTCGATCGCGACGCCTAGGCCGTGGGCGTTGCCCGGGGAGGTCTTGAGGACCGCCATGTTCCCGACGGCGTCGGCGTGCACGAGGAAGAGCCGCGCGAGGCGGTCGGACTCCGAGGAGACCTCGGAGGCGGCCGCCGGAGGGGGAGGGGGCGCGGCTCGCCCCGGCAGGGCGTACCCGGAGGGCGTCTTCACGACGCCGATCGAGCGGAGGTCCCGGGAGAGGGTCGCCTGGGTCACGTCGATCCCCTCGCGCCCGAGGGTGCGGCGAAGCTCCTCCTGCGAGCGGCAGAGCCGCTCGCGGAGGAGCTCCGCGATCCGGTTTCTCCGGAGGGTCGGGGCGGCGGCTCGCACGGCGTGCATCTTTATTCGGCTAGGCGCATAAAAATA
>CBRGOK010000047.1:0-11840 GCA_967798035.1 uncultured bacterium | reverse complement strand
GGCCGCATCGGCGTGTTCAACCGCTCGTACTACGAGGAAGTGCTCGTGGTGCGCGTGCATCCCGAGCTGCTGGCGCGTCAGAAGCTGCCTCCCCAGCTGGTGGCGGACAAGATCTGGAAGCAGCGCTTCCAGGACATCGCCGCCTTCGAGCGCTACCTCGCGCGCAACGGGACGGTGGTCCGCAAGTTCTTCCTCAACGTGTCCAGGGAGGAGCAGTGCCGGCGGTTCCTCTCGCGCCCCCCGCGACAGCGGACTCGATTCCGCCCCCCGCGTCTCCCGCGCCTCCCGCGCCCGAGGATCTCTACCGTCGCGCGCGCGGCCGGATCCTCCGCTCGCAGTCGCAACGGGCGGCCGAGGAGGCGGCCCGCCTGCGCGCCCTCGCCGAGTCCCTCCCCTGGGACGCGCCCGATCGGTGGGACGCCCCGGTCGGTCCCCCCCCGGAAGGCGCTCCGCGCGGCGGGGTTCCCGGGCTCGGCCCCGCGCCCCCGGGGCGTCCCGGTCTCACCCCCGCCCCGCCTCTGCCGCCGTCGAGGCTCCGCTCGAACGAGGAGGAGATCCGCCGCCTGCGGGAAGAGATCGATCGGCTCCAGCGCGAGCTCGCACGGGTCCGGCCGGCGAAGGAACCGATCTGACGCGGGGGGGGAAGGTTCGGACGCCGGTCTCGGAATCCCGCGGCGGCCCCGTAGAATCCGCGCCCCGCGCGCGCCCTCGCCGAGGGAGCGGGTCGCGCGGGAGGAAGGCGCCATGGCACCCACCCGACGCTTCCCGTTCCGGGTCCTCGTCCCCGCCGTCCCGGTCGCGCTCCTCGCCGCCTGCAAGGACTTCGGCCGGCGGTTCGAGGAGGAGGCGAACCGGACCGCCGCGACGGTCGAGGACCTCCTCTCCGTCGAACCGACGCGGCCCGCTCCCGCCTCGGTCGCCGAGCAGCGCTTCGACCAGATCGTCTCGATCTACCTCGAGACGATCTTCCGCCACGATCCGGTCCGGGCGACGCAGAGCGGGTTCCACGGCCGGGACGGCGAGCTCGGCGCCCTCTCCCGGGAGGCGATCGAGGAGACCGTCGCGACACTGAAGCGCCTCCACGCCGACCTCGAGAGGATCGACCCGCGCGACCTCACGGGGGACCGCCGCGTCGACCGCGGCCTCCTCGCCGACCGGATGAAGGCGGAGGCCCTCGATCTGGAGACGGTCCGGCGCTGGGAGACCGATCCGAACTTCTACCTGCGCCGCGTGAGCGAGGGGTTCTTCACGCTGCTCGCCCGCGAGTTCGCCCCGGCCCCGGTCCGCGCGGCGGCCGTCGCCTCCCGGGCGAAGGCGATCCCCGACCTCCTCGCGTCGGCCCGCCGCAACCTCAAGCGGCCGCCGAAGGTCTGGACCGAGGTCGCGCTGGACCAGACCCGCGGGGCGATCGACTATCTCGACACCGAGGCGGAGACCGCCTTCCCCCCCGGCGCCCTCGCTCCGGATCAGGAGACCGCCTTCCGCGACGCCCTCGCGCGCGGGCGCCAGGGGCTCCGGGAGTACCTGCGCTACCTCGAGGACGAGCTCCTCCCCCGCTCCACCGGCCCCTTCGCGCTCGGACCCGTGACGTTCGAGCGGAAGCTCTTCCTCGAGGAGGGGGTGGCGATCCCGCTCGACCGCCTCCTCCTGATCGGGGAGGACGAGGTCTCCCGGCTCGAGGAGCTCCTCGCCCAGGAGGCGGAGAAGGTGGCGCCGGGCCAGGGGCCCAAGGCGGCCCTCGCCCGGATCGCCGCGGAGCACCCGGCGGCCGACGCGCTCGTCCCCGCGGCCGAGGCGGGGCTGGCGGAGCTGCGGAGGTTCTGCGTCGAGAAGCGGCTCGTCACTTTCTCGGGGGAGGACCGGCCGACGGTCCGCCCGACCCCGCCGTTCGCCCGCGCCTACACCTTCGCCTCGATGGACTCCCCGGGCGCCCTTGAGCGGGTCGCCCGCGAGGCGTTCTACTCCGTCACCCTCCCCAAGCCGGGGACCTCCCCCGGGAAGGCCGAGGAGGAGCTGCGGTTCTTCAACCGCTACGCGCTCCCGATCGTCTCGGCGCACGAGGCCTATCCCGGCCACTTCACGCAGATGGAGAGGCTGAGGCTCCACCCCTCGACGGTGCGGCGCTTCCTCCGCTCGACGAGCAACGTCGAGGGATGGGCCCACTACTGCGAGGAGATGATGCTCGCCGAGGGCTTCGGGGGCGGGGACCCGAAGCTGCGGCTCGCGCAGCTCCAGCTGGCCCTCGTCCGCGCCTGCCGGTACGTCGTCGGGATGCGCCTCCACACGCGGGAGATGACCCTCCCGGAGGCGACCCGGTTCTTCCTCGAGCACGCGCTCGTCGAGCCCGCCGTCGCGGAGCGCGAGGCCCGGCGCGGCACCTCCGATGCGACCTACCTCGCCTACACGCTCGGCAAGAAGATGATCCTCAAGCTGCGGGAGGACTGGCGGCTGGCGAAGGGGCCAGACGCCGGGCTCGGCGAGTTCCACGACGCGTTCCTCGGGTGCGGCGCCCCGCCGATCCCGGTCGTCCGGAAGATCCTCCTCCCGGCGGACGTCGGCCCTCCCCTGTAGCCCTCCCCCGGCGTTCGGGGTATCGAGCCGGCGGGCCTCCCCAAGCCTCCGACCCTCCAGTCGGGCCCCTTCGTGGTCGAAGAGAAGGGGTACCTGGACCGTCCGGAGCCGACCGGACCCTGAGCCCGATGATCGAGATCGCGCATCGCGTGAAGGTGTTCGTCTACCGGTTCACCGGGAGCGACGTGCGCTACCTCCTCGTGCGGGCTCGGCCGCGCGCCGAGGGGCTGTGGGGACCGATCGTGGGGCCGATCCAGCCCTCGGAGGACGTCGTCCGGGCGGCGCGCCGGCGCGTCCGGGAGGAGATCGGGGTCGACCGGACGGAGTCGCTCGTCGACCTCCGCTCCATCGAGCGGACCCACGTCGGGGGGCTCGACCTGATCGAGTGGGCGTACGCCTGCCGGATCCCGGGGGTGGACGAGCCTCCGCTCCTCCTCGGGCCCGACGTGAGCGAGCTCTGCTGGGAGGACTTCCCGAGCGCCTACCGCCGCGTCGAGTTCGAGGCGAACCGCCGCGCGATGCTGCGGCTCCACGCCCTCCTCAACGCGGGCGACTAGGCGGAGGGGCCCCCGGACCGGGGCCGTCGGCCCGCGCCTCGAGGGCGCGCACCTTCTCCTCGAGGGCCGCGAAGCGCTCGAGCAGGTCGGGGAGGCGTTGCTGGGCGGCCCAGACGCGTCGCATCTCCCCGAAGGCCCGGGCCGGCGTCCCGGCGACGACGGCGTTCGGCGGCACGGGGCGCGTGACGCCACCCTGCGCGGCGACCGTGACCCCTTCGCCGATCGTGACATGTCCGACGACCCCCACCTGTCCGCCGAGGGTCACCCGGTCGCCGACCTTCGCGCTCCCGGAGATCCCCGTCTGCGCGATGAGGAGGCAGTCCTCCCCGACGACGACGTTGTGGGCGACCATGACCAGGTTGTCGATCTTCGTCCCGCGGCCGATCCTCGTGTCCTCGATCGCGCCGCGGTCGACGGTCGCGTTCGCACCGATCTCCACGTCGTCGCCGATCTCGACCCCCCCGACCTGGGGGATCTTGCGGTGGGCCCGTCCCTCGCGCGCGTAGCCGAACCCGTCCCCTCCGAGGACGACGCCGGAATGGAGGATCACTCGTCGGCCGATCCGCACCCCCTCCCGCAGGACGACGCCGGGGTAGAGGTAGGAGCCCTCTCCGATCGTGCTCCCCTCGCCGACGAAGACCGACGCCCGCAGGACCACGCCGGCCTCGATCCGAGCGCGCGCCTCGATGACGCAGAGGGGCCCGACGTGGGCCTTCGGCGAGACGGAGGCGGTCGGGTCGACGACGGCGCTCGAGTGAAGCCCGGGGGCGCGAGGGAGGGCGGAGGGGTGGAAGAGCTCGAGCGCGCGGCACAGTCCGAGGTAGGGGTCCACCACGCGGATCGTCGCGCAGGGGGCCTCCTCGCCGCCGCCGACGATGGCGGCCGAAGCGCGCGTGCGCCCGAGGAGGGGGCGGTAGCGCTCGTTCGAGAGGAAGGAGAGGTCCCCGGGCCCCGCGCTCGCAAGGTCGCGGACCCGCGCGATGCGGATCGATCCGTCGCCGCGGACCTCCCCTCCGATCCGATCGGCGATCTCGGCGAGGGAGAAATCGGTCGCCATGGTCTCCGGCTTCCCGTCTGGGGCGGGAAGGGACCGGAGGATACGCCCCGGTCCGACACGCCTCCAAGGACCCGGTCCGCGTCCGCGGGGGAAGGGGTAGAATCGGCCCTCGTCGCGCCGTGCCCGGTTCCTCCCAGCCCTCCGCCGCGGCCGGGTCCGAGGACCGGCGGAGGGGGGGTCGTTGAAGCCGGGCCCCGGGCCCCGGGGCGCGGGGGGGGAGACGCGCGGCCGATTCACCGCCGGGGAGCGGGTCCGCCTGGCCGCGATGGGACTCGGCGTCCTCCTCCTCGTCGGAGCGCTCCTCCATTTCCTCGGCACGGTCCGGGCGCGCCTTGCCCTCGAGTCGGAGGTCGGGGCGGCGGGGCCGGCGAGCGCGCCGTTCGTCCTGCCGGGACCCCCCGTCGATCGCGATCGTCTCGCGCGCGAGACGCGAGACGCGACCCAGGTCGATCGACTCCGCCTCGAGTCCGACCCCCTCGCGCATCTCCTCGAGGCGGCGGAGGGCCTGCCTCCGGAGCCCTTCGACGCAGGGGAGGCGGCGGGCCTCCCGAGGGCCGCGATCGAGCGGGAGCCGGCCCGGTTCCGCGGCGAGCTGTTCCGGGCGCGCGGCCGGATCCTCTCGCTCGAGGCGGTCGCGGCCGATCCGGGCCCCCCCCCGCTCCCGCCGCATTTCCGCGGTGCGATGCGGAGCGAGGAGGGGGACCTCGTCCACTTCGCCGTCCTCCGCGACTCGGGGGCGGCTCGCGACGACTTCGTCCGGCTCGACGGGATCTACTGGAAGATCTTCGAGGGAGCGCTCGAGGGCGCTCCGGCGGCTGCCCCCCTCCTCGTCGGGCGGCGCCTCCTCGCGTCGGTGCCCGCCGCCGGGCCGGTCCTCGCAATCGATCCCCCCCTCCTCGCCCAGGCGAGGGACGAGACCGCGGGCGAGAAGGAGCGCATCGAGGAGGAGCCCTACTACCACCTCCTCTCCTTCGCCCTGCACGGCCCGGGCGGCGAGGCGGAGTTCGAGACCGCGCCGGAGCTCGACAAGGAGGGGATCTCCGCCCTCGTCGCCGACCCGGCCTCCCACCGCGGTCGGCCCTTCCGCGTCTTCGGCCGGCTCGCCGACGCCTTCCTGCGCTACCCGGCCCCGGAGAACGCCGCCCGCCTCGAGGCCGTCGACGTGGGCTGGCTGATGAACCTCCACACGGGGGTCGCGCGGATCGACGCTCCCGCCGGCGCCCCGGCGCGGGGACTTCGACGCGGCGACCTCGCCTGGGTCCACGGCTACTTCCTCAAGAACCACGCCTACCCGTCCGCCGGCGGCGAGACGCGCCAGGCGCCGCTCTTCGTGGCGAGACGGGTGCTGCGCTACGAGGAGCCCCGTTCCGGATTCGGGGCCCACCTCGGCTGGATCGCCCTCGGCATCCTGGGGGGGACCGGCGCCTGCTTCCTCGCGATCCTCCGCCGCGACCGGCGGCGGGCGGAGCGCCGGCGCGCCGAGATCTTCCGGCGCTACCGGGAACAGGTCCTCGCCCGCACGGAGCCCGGGCCGTGAGCCGCCGGGCCGAGGTCGAGGTCTCGCTCGGGGAGCGGTCCTACTCCGTGCGGATCGGGGAGGGAGCGCTCGCGGACCTCTCCGGACTCCTGGAGGCGTCGCGGCCGACGTCGCTCCTTTTCGCGGTGGACGAGGGGCTCCTCGCGAGCCATCCCCTGCTCCTCGCCCGTCCCGAGCTGCGGACGTCCGCGGTCCTCCCCCTCCCCGGCGGGGAGGGGGCAAAGAGCCCGCAGTGGCTCCTCGCCGCGTGGGAGGCCTTCGTCCGTGCGCGGCTCGACCGCGGCTCCCTCGTGGTGGCGGCGGGGGGAGGTTCCCTCACCGACCTCGTCGGGTTCGCCGCGGCGACCTGGCACCGGGGGATCCCCTGGATCGCCGTGCCGACGACCCTGCTCGGGATGGTCGACGCCGCGATCGGGGGAAAGACGGCGATCGATCTCCCCGGCGGGAAGAACCTGGTCGGCGCGTTCCACCAGCCGCGCGCGGTGCTCTGCGATCTCGGCTTCCTCGGGACGCTTCCGGCCGATGAGTTCGCGACGGGGCTGGCCGAGGTCGTCAAGGCGGCGGTCGTCGGGGATCTCGAGCTCTTCGCGTTCCTCGAGGGGGAGCGCGGCGGAGCGGACCGACTCCGGCGCGATCCGGACCGGCTCCTCGAGGTGGTCCGCCGCGCGGCGGGGGTGAAGGCGACGATCGTCTCCCGCGACGAACGGGAGGCGGGCGACCGGCGGCTCCTCAACTTCGGCCACACCGTCGGGCACGCGGTCGAGAAGGCGAGCGGCTTCGCGATCCCCCACGGTCGCGCCGTCTCGATCGGGATGGCCCTCGAGGGCCGGCTCGCCGAGGCGCGGGGGACCTTCCCCTCCGGCGAGCGCGCCCGGATGGAGGGTCTCCTCGGCGCGCTCGGGCTGCCGACCTCCCTGCCCCGGCTCGACCTCGGCGCGCTCCTCGAGGCGCTCACGGCCGACAAGAAGGCGCGCGGCCGGCGCCTCGCCTTCGCCCTCCCGCGCGCGATCGGCAGGGTCGAGGTCGTCGAGGGGCTCGATCCGCGCGAGATCCGGGCGATCCTGGAGTCGGCCGCCGCATAGGGGCTCCCCGACCCTTCCGCTGTCGCACCCGCACCTCCGCGAGGGGATCGCGCATCTCGATCTTCGCCGACTCGAGGACCCATCCGCCTCCCTCCATCCGGCGAAGCTCGAGGTCCACCCGGAACCGGCCGTGGATCCCCTCGAATCGCTCCCGCCCGGGCCTCTTCTCGAGGGTGCCCCAGGAGGCCCCCCCCTCCAGGTGGATGGAGGCGCGCCCCTCGTCGATCTCGGCCTCGAGATCCCGGGTCCAGATCCGCAGGGAGCGGGGGTCGTCGGCGAGCCTCCGGACGCGCTCGAGGGCGCGCTCCCGGTCCCCGGTCCCGACGACCCCTTCCCCCTCGAACCGGAACGACTCCGAGAGCATCCCCGCGAGCGCCTCGGCGTCCTCCTCCTCGAGCGCCCGCTCGCACGCGTCGATCCGCTCCCGGAGCCGGTCCTTCTCCGAGGGGAAGAGCCGCCCCGCGAGGATCGCCGCGCCGGCGAGGATCGCGACGATCCCGAGGAGAGCGAGGAACCGCACCGGCCGTCAGGGGGCCGCGAGCGGTGTCTGCGCGTGGACGCCCGCGGCCTCGAAGATCCGCTCGATCGCCTCGGCGAGGAGCGTGTCGGGCGTGCTCGCCCCGGCGGCGAAGGCGACCGTGATCTCCCCCGCGGGGAGCCAGTCGCCCGTCTCGACCTCGAGGCCGCTGCGGCGGTCGCGGTGGCGGATCCGGTGGGCCTCGATCGAGGCGGGGCTCTCGAGGTGGTAGGTCGGGATCCCCCGCGCGTCCCCGATCCGGGCGAGGTTCTTCGTGTTCGAGGAATCGTAGCCCCCGACGACGAGGAGGAGGTCGGGATCGGCGGCGGCGACGGCCTCGGCGAGGGCGTCCTGGTTCTCCTGCGTCGCCCGGCAGATCGTGTCGAAGTCCCGGAACCGCGCGGCGAGGGCGGCGTCGCCATAGCGCCGCGCCATCGCGGCGCGGACCCGGGCCGCGACCTCCCGCGACTCGGAGGCGAGCATCGTCGTCTGGTTCACCATCCCGACCCTCTCGAGGTGCCGGGCGGGATCGAATCCCGGAGAGAGGCGCTCGCGGAAGGCGGCGCGGAACGCGCCCGGGTCCGCCGGCTCCCCGAGGAACGCCGCGAGGACCTCGGTGTCCTCGAGGGTCTGGACGACGACGTAGTGGCCGCCGGCGTGGGCGATGAGGGAGCAGGTCGCCCGCGTCTCCTCGTGGCGGGCCATCCCGTGGAGGACCGTCGTGAACCCCTCCCGGGCGTACTTCTCGGTGCGCTTGTGGGGCTTCATCACCCAGGGGCAGGTCGTGTCGACGATCTCCGAGCCCGTCTCGGAGATCCGCCGGCGGTCCTCGACCTCGGCGCTGAAGGCGGGGATCAGGACGAGGTCCTCGCGGCGGACGCCGTCGAATCCGGCGGCGTCGGCCAGGGGGCCCTTCAGGAACCGGATGCCGCGGAGGAGGAGGTCTCCGTTCACCCGGGGGTTGTGGATCTCCTGGTCGATGAGCCAGATCCGGCGTCCCGGGTTCCTCGCGATCGCGTCGTTCACCATCGCGAGCGCGCGGTCGACACCCCAGCAGAAGCCGAACTTCGCCGGGAGGACGACCGTGACGCGGCCGGCCGTCAGGCGGAAGCCGTTCTCGCGGAGGCGGTCGACGAGGGGGCTCGTGTAGGCGTAGCGGGTGTCGGTCGCCGCGTAGGGGTCGTCGCGCGTCTCGTCCACAGGGAAAAGACTATAGGCCCGCCGGTCGGCGAGGAAGATCTCCCGCCTAGAAGGGAGGTCGGCCGTCGAACCGGAGATCCGAGGTCGCGGGAGCCCGTCGAGAGATCCGCGGTGCTCCCTCCCCGCGCCGGTCCCGGACCGCCCCTCCCCTCCCGGGGCCCTCACCATCCGGGCGAGGGAGGCTGCGCTTCGCATGACCCACGAACGCGGCCGTACCCCAGGCGAGAAACAGCTCCTCCAGCTCGGAGTAGCCGGCCGGGAGCGCCCCGCGCATCGCGGTGAGGCGCAATCCGCGCATCGCGAGGACGACGAGGAACGGCGAGGAGAGGTACGCCGGGACGACGAGCGGACGCCAGGAAGACACGTCTCGACGCCCGCTCATCCACATCAGCGCCCACCATCCCAGGGCGCCGTAGGCGCCGGCGGCGAACTTGGCGAGCGCGAACCACTTCTCGATCGACGCGATGTTGTGGACCGAGACCTCGGCCTTGCTGTTGACGGCCGCCAGCCCCTGCGGCGTGTCGAAGTGGAGGAATCGCTGTCCCCAGGCGAGCTCCTCTCCCGTGATGAAGAGGAGGCCGGCGGCCAGGGCGAGATGGAGCGCGGCCGCCGCGCGACGCCCCCCCCTCGACAGGCGGCGCGCCACGCCCATCGCCGTCCCCGCCCCCAGGACGAAGAGGGCGACCTGGGCCCATTCGAAGACCCCGTCCTCCTCGGCGAGGGAGTGGAGAAGCGGCCGGTCGACCCACCAGAGGAGGGCGACCGCGGGAACGAGGAGGAGCGGCGCGACGAACCACGCCCTCGCCGCCGAGGGGGGGACCCTCCAGTGTTCCTCCGCCTCGCGGCGGGCGGCGGCCAGGGCGCGGATGAGGAGGCGTCGCATCGTGTGCGAGTTCGGTCCGGTCTCCCTGGCCGGGTCGGCTGCGGATCGGACCGAACTTGAGGGGGTCCTCCCGCCCCGGAGGCTCCTCCCCCGACGGGACAGTAGACTTCGCGCCCGGTTCCCGATGCGGTCGCTCGCCAAGACCTGTCTGGCCGCGGGGTTCCTTCTCGCGGCGTGCGCGAGCCTGCCCGCCCGCCGGGATCCGCTCGAATCGACGGTCGCGGGCATCGCTGTCGGGTCCGCCCCGGAGCGCGGAAGGCATGCCTCCGTCGAGGGACGCCCGCTGCGGCACTGGGTCTTCGGTTCGGGGCTCCCCGTGACGCTCGTCTTCGCCGGGATCCATGGATCCGAGCGCTCCTCCGTGGAGCTCGCGACCCGGTTCCTCGAGGTGCTCGACGGCGAGCCCGATTCCGTCGACCGCGGCACGATCGTCGTCGCGCCGCTCGTCAACCCCGACGGGTACGAGCGGGGAGAGCGGTGGAACGCCCGCGGCGTCGACCTCAATCGCAACTTCCCGGCGTGGAACTGGGACGGCTCCTCCCGCGGGGGACCGAGGCCCGCGAGCGAGCCCGAGACGCGGTTCGTGCTGGGGCTCCTCGAGAGATTCCGCCCGACGCGCGTCGTCAGCGTCCACGCCCCTCTCGCGTGCGTGAACTGGGATGGACCCGCGCGACGCCTCGCCCGCGCCCTCTCGCAGGAATCGGGGCTGCCGCGGCGCGAGGACATCGGCTACCCGACGCCCGGATCCTTCGGCTCCTACGCCGGCCGCCAGCTCGGCATCCCGACGATCACCCTCGAGCTGCCCGATCGGGACCGCGTCGCGCCGGAGCGCCTGCCGAGGCTCGTCCGCACCCTCCTCCTCGCCCACCACGGCGCGCGGGCTCCTCTGCTCTGATCGGGGGCGACCCCCTTCCCCTTCCGCCGACTCGACCCGGATAATCGTGGCTCGGCCCGCCGGGGCCGCCCCGACCCCCCTCCACGGAGCCCCCACGATGAAGCGATCCCGGGCGACAGCGACCCTCCTCCTCTTCGGCGGCGCGGCGGCGTTCGCCGACGTCATGGCCCTCGACCTCAAGACGATGGTCCAGAAGTACGCCGACGTCGCGGTCGTCGGGACGATCGAGGCGGTGACCTACAGCGAGTTCCCGCTCGACGACGGCTCCCCCGCCGGCTACACGAACCTCCGCGTCAAGGGGGAGAACCTCTACACGGGGCAGCCCGAGACGGTGACCGCCTCCTTCGTGGGCGGGTACATCGACGGGCAGCGGATCTTCTCCGCCGAGGAGCCGAGCGCCGCGGAGACCCGGGTCGGCCGGAGGGTCGTCGTCTTCACCTCCCCCTGGCCCTCGAAGGGGAACGCCCCCCCCCGATGCCTCGTCGCGCAGCACGCGGGGATCTTCACGGTCCAGCCGGGGCCGCAAGGGGAGGTCGTCCTCGGCAAGGGGGAGGGCTTCGCGGTCGAGCGCAACGTCCTCCTCGCCACCCTCCGGGCGCAGTCGGCCGAGTTCTGGCGCACCCGGCCGAAGGCCTCCGAGAAGCCGAACTAGTCCTCGCCGGGAGTCCGGCCGGTGACGACCCGCGACGAGGTGCTCGACGAGATCCGGAAGGTCTTCGACCCCGAGATCCCGGTCAACGTCGTCGACCTCGGCCTGATCTACGACTGCGCCGTCGACCCGATGGGGAAGGTCGATGTCCGGATGACCCTCACGACGCAGGGCTGTCCCTCCGCGCGCGCGATCCCCGACGAGGTCCGCGCGCGCGTCGCCGCGATGGAGGGAGTGAAGGGCGTGAACGTCGCCGTCGTCTTCGATCCCCCCTGGCACCCGCGCCTCATCACCGCCGAGGGACGCCGGATCCTCGGCATCCCGGAAGGGGAATTCACCTAGCCGTCCGCGTCGCGGGGACCTCCGCGGATGCGCGACCGGGGCGTTCCCCCTCCGAGTCTTGGAAGCGGCGGATCCGGTTCAGCTGCAGCCGGATCAGTCCCCCCGTCAGGCACCACCAGGGCGCGATCGGGAGGCCGGCCGCGCGGAGCGCGCCGGCGGTCACGTGGTGGCACTGGTGGAAGAGGTGGTAGGCGTGGGCTCCCTCGTTCCAGCCGGGGAGGTTAGGCAGCGGCGGGCCCCGCTCCGATTCGAGGTATGCGTGCAGCTCCTCGAGGCCGCGCCTCGAGACGACGAAGGACCAGCGCTCGACCTCCTCCTCCGGGTGGCGCCGCCAGAGGGGGAAGTCCCGCTGCTCGCAGCCGAGGACCGAGGCGGTGGGCCAGAAGAGGGCGCGCATCGCCCCGGAGAGCCCCCGCCTGTTCTCGACGTACCACGCCTTCTCGGCGTAGCCCCATTCCAGGAAGGCGGCCCCGGCCCGCTCGACCACGACCGTGTGCCGGTCGTGGAAGACGACATCGATCTCGGACCGGAGTTCGCCCGGTCGAGGCGG
>CBRGOK010000046.1:0-11970 GCA_967798035.1 uncultured bacterium | reverse complement strand
CCACTCCATGTAGCTGACCCCGCTTGCCCGCTCGACGATGCCGGCGAGCAGGGCGTAGCCGCCGTTCCAGTACTCGAACGCGGTGCCCGCCTTGCGGGCGCGCGGGGCGGAGAGATACGCCCCGACCGCTCTCCCCAGGTCTTCGCCGCCGCCGCCGCCCGCGGCGCGGGGCATCCCGGAGGTGTGCGTCAGGAGGTGGTAGATCGTGATGTCGCGCGCGGAGGCCGGAACCTCGGGCAGGTGCTTCGCGATCGGGTCGTCGGTCGAGAGCTTCCCACGCGCCTCGAGCTGGAGGATCGCCACGGCGGTGAAGGACTTCGTGGCGGAGGCGATCTCGAAGAGCGTCTCCTTCGAGTTGGGGGTCCCTCGCTCGCGGTCGGCGAGGCCGAAGCCCTCCTCGAGCAGGATGCGTCCGCCCCGCGCGACGAGCACGGATCCCGCGAAGCCGAACCGCTCGCAGCGCTCGAGGTAGTCGCGCAGCCTTCCGGTCTCGGGCGACTCCTGCACTCGAGCCGCGGGGATCGGGGGACAAGCGAGCAGGAGGACGAGGGGGAGCGGCATTCTTCGATCCGGAGAGAGGATGCCTCCGGAGCCCGCTCCGGGGAATCCCCGCGCGACTCTCCGGACGATTCGGGCGTGCGCGCCGTTCCCCGCGGACGAGGGTCCGTCACCGGCGAAGGGGCCGCCGAAGTCGCGCCGCATCGACCGGAAAGGGGAGAAGCTCCCCGTCCTCGGGGCGACTGGAAGACGCCCCTCGAGGCGAAGGTCTCTCTCCCCTGAAGGCGCCGCTCGCCGAGTCTCGGCCCGGCGCTAGACTCGCATCCCCGCCGTCTCCCCGGAGATGCCGCTCCGCCCGCTCCTCGGTTTCGCCCTCGCTGCGGCGATCCCTCCGCACGATCCCCCGCCTCGGAAGGCCGAGGAACCCTTCCCCACCGCGAGGCCGGGGGAGGTCGCGAACCTCCGGTTCTCCCTCTCGGACGCCACGGGCCGGCCGATCCCGGTGCGCCTCACGTTCGTCGACGGGAACGGGGAGGAGCCCGAGCTCTTCGTCCCGACCGACCCCGCGAGCGGGGTGCTCGCCGTCCGGAAGAACATCGCCTACTCCCTCGGGAAGGCCGTCACGCTCACCGTCCCCCCCGGCCGGTACACGGTCCACGCGACGCACGGGATCGAGTGGAGCCGCGCGACGGCGGAGATCTCGCTCGAGGCGGGGAAGACGGTGGAATGGTCCCCGCGCCTCGTCCACGAGATCGACACGCCGGGATGGGTGAGCGGCGACTTCCACCTCCACACGCTCACCTATTCCGGGCACGGCGACGCGAACCTGAACGAGCGGCTGATCTCCCTCCTCGGCGAGGGGGTCGAGTTCGCGGTCGCGACCGACCACAACCACGTCACCGACTACGGGCCGACCGTGCGCGGACTCGGGGCGGAGGGGTCGATCACGACCGTCTCCGGGAACGAGGTCTCGACCGAGATCGGGCACTTCAACGCCTTCCCCCTCGACCCGACCCGGCCGCCGGTCGACCACCGGGAGGCCGACGCGCACGCGCTCTTCCGGGCGATCCGCCTCGAGGCGGGCCCGTCCGGCCTCCGGCCGGTGATCCAGGTGAACCATCCTCGCTACGCGAAGCTCGACTACTTCGGGCTGAAGGCGCTCGACCCGGTGACAGGCGCCTCGGGCGAGGCGGGCTTCTCCTTCGACTTCGACTCCCTCGAGATCCTCAACGGGAACCCCTGCTGGGGCTGGGTCGGCCTGGAGGCGCACGACCGGGTGCAGGGGCCGAACCTCCACTCGGTCCTGCACGACTGGTTCCGCCTCCTCGACCGGGGCGGGCGCCAAGCCGCGGTGGGGAACTCCGACAGCCACACGGTCCACTACGACATGGCCGGCTACCCCCGGAACTACGTCCGCCTCGACGCGGCGAGCCCCGGCGCGATCGATCCGGCCGCCGTCGCCGCCGCCGTGCGGGCGAAGGCGCTCTTCACGACGACGGGCCCGTTCCTCCGCTTCGAGGTCGAGGGAGCCCCGATGGGGGGATCCGTCGCCGCCCGCGCGCGGGCCGACGGGTCCCGCTCGGTCTCCGTCTCGATCGAGGTTCGCTCGGCCTCGTGGATCCCCTTCGACCGCGTCCTCCTCGTCGTGAACGGCGAGGTCGCGCGCGCCTTCGAGGCCGGCGACCGCCACCGCTTCGAGGCCCGGTTCGAGCACCCCGTCCCTCGCGACGCGTGGGCGTGCGTCCTCGTCGAGGGGGGGACCTCGCTCTGGCCGCTCGTGGGAACGCGCGAGCACCCGACGCGCCCGATCTCGGTCTCGAACCCCGTCTGGATCGACGCGGAGGGGGACGGGACGTGGACGAGCCCCTGGGAGGTCGCCCTCGCGTCGGCCTCGGAGCCGGAGGACGTCTTCTCCTCCCGCTGGGACTCCGCCGAGCCCTGGGAGCGGTGTCGCCTCCTCCTCGCCGCGCTCGGGGCGAACCCGGAACGCGCGCGGCGGCTCGTCCCGGGGTCCCTGGCGCACCCCGATCGTTCCGTGCGGCTCGCCGCCGCGCGATGCGCCGAGAGCCTCGCCGACCCGAAGTTCCGGGAGCCCCTGCGCGCGGCGTGGTCGGAGGCGGGGAGCGACGAGTACCTCCACCTCGCGCTCCTGCGCGCGCGCGCGCGGTGTGGCGAGGAGGCCGACCTCCTCCTCGCCTCGATGATCGAGCGGATCCCCTCGCCCGAGCCGGCGCGCCTGCGGCGCGAGATCGGCCCGATCCTCGCGAGCGCCTTCGTGACGAAGTGGAAGGCGATCGGCTACTTCCCCGCCGCCGAGAAGGCGCTCGCGCGCCGCGACTTCGGCCCGGAAGCGGACGCGGACGTCGCCCGATCCTGGCCCGGGAAGGACGAGACGGAGGCGAGGTGGGTCGGCCTCGAGGCGGGGGCGAACGGGTTCCTGTCCCTCGCGGAGCTGGAGGGAGGAGAGGCCCGCTCGAAGGGGGGGATCGCCTACGCGCAGACCTGGCTCCACTCGCCGGACGACCGGAAGGTCGCCTGCGCCCTCGGCACCGACGACGGCGGCCGCGTCTGGGTCGGGGGAACGCTCGTCCACGAGAGCGCCGCGAGGAAGAGGGCGGATCCGTTCGAGCGCCTCGCCCTCGTCCGGCTCGAGCCCGGGTGGAACCGCGTCCTCTTCAAGGTCGAGAACGTGGTCGGCCCGACGGGCCTCTACTTCCGCGTCTTCGACCCCGGCGTGCGCGCCTCGGCCGTCCCGGACTAGGGGGGACCTAGGAATCCCGTTCTTCCGGGGGACGGATAGAATCGCCGCGAGCGACGGGAACGAGCTTCCAGCCGAGGGATGCCCACGATGGGACGCGAAGGCGAGTCGAACGGGATGCGCGCGGAGTCCCTCCGGGCCCGGCTCGCGCGGCTCCTCCGCGCCTCCCTCGCCGCCGGCTGCTACGTCGTCCTCCTCGGATCGGCGGTCACCCTCCTCACGGGCACCACCTGCACCGTCAAGGTCTGCGACGACGACGACTTCGACGACGACATCAACGACATCGACGACGACGACTGCGACGACGACGACGACGCCTTCCAGGGAACACGCGAGGGCGCGCTTCCGGGTGCGGACGACCCCTACCGGCTAAGGATGTACCGGATCGTCCCTGGGACCGAGCCGTGGCGTCCCCCGGTGCGGTCGATCGAGGACATCGAGGGGCTCTCCCTCCACGCCGTCCACGGCGTAAGAACCTCCGGCCCCGAGGACCTGCGGATCTTCTCCGCGCGCGTCCTCCTCGCCAACGGCGACCTCCTCGGGATCCCGCCCGCCTCTGGGTGGCACCGATTCCGCGAGGTCGAGTACGTGGAGTCGGCCGAGGCGTCGGCCTTCGTCGTGACCTGCGCCCAGGAGCGCGCCGACGATCGAGGCTCGATCGTCCCCGTTGTCGGCGGCGAGATCCACTTCGTCTTCGATGCGGCCGGGACGCTCCGCCGCATCGACAATCGCTCCCTCCTCCTCGGGGAGGGCGGGGTCCGGGCCTCCCGCAGGTGATGGAGACGGCCCCTGCACGGGGGCCCTTCGCCCCGACCGACGGGGCCTCCCTCGCCGCCTTCCGGATCGGCTTCGGGGTCATCCTCCTCGGCGAGGCCATTCGCTTCCTCCTCGCCGACTGGGTGGGGGAGTACTGGACCGGGCCGGCCTTCCACTTCACGTTCCTCGGATTCGGCTGGGTGAAGCCGCTGCCGGGCGCCGGGACGACGCTCGAGGTCTGCGGGCTCGGCCTCGCCGCGGCGCTCCTCGCCCTCGGCCTCTGGACCCGGTGGAGCGCCCTCGCCTTCTTCCTCGGCTTCACCCACCTCTTCCTGATCGACAAGGCCCGCTACCTGAACCACTTCTACCTCGTCGTCCTCCTCGCCTTCCTCCTCGTCTTCCTCCCCTCGAACCGCGCCTTCTCCCTCGACGCCCGCCGCCGCTCCCACTCTCCCCTCGTCCCGGCGTGGTCGCTCTCCCTCCTCCGGTTCCAGGTCGGGCTCGTCTACTTCTACGCGGGGGTCGCCAAGCTCAACGCGGACTGGCTGCAGGGGTGGCCGCTGCGGATGTGGCTCGAGGAACGCTCGGATCGCCATCCCCTCGGAGGCCTCCTCGAGACGGAGGGGGCCGCGCTCCTCGTCAGCTACGGGGGGCTCCTCCTCGACCTCCTCGCCTGGCCGCTCCTCGCCTGGAAACGGACCCGCTTTCACGCTTTCCTCGTCGTCGTCGCCTTCCACCTGACGAACAAGAGCCTCTTCGGGATCGGAATCTTCCCGTGGCTGATGATCGCGGCGACGACGGTCTTCTTCCCTCCCGACTGGCCCCGGCGCCTCCTGCGCCTCCCGCCCGTCCCCTCCGAAGCGGTCCTCCCCGCGCCTTCCGCCCCGCGGAGGCGGTGGATCCTCGGCCTCGCCGGTCTGTACGCAGCCGTCCAGGTGCTGGTTCCCCTGCGCCATTTCCTCTACCCGGGGAGCGTCCACTGGACGGAGGAGGGCCACCTCTTCTCCTGGCACATGAAACTGCGGAGCAAGAGGTCCGAGGCGTTCTTCCTCGTCTCCGACCCCGACTCGGGGGAGTCGTGGGTCGTCGACCCCCGCGCGGAGCTGCGCGAGTGGCAGGTCGAGACGATGGACGGGCGGCCGGACATGATCCTCGAGTACGCGCACCACCTCGCGGAGACGAAGCGAGCGGAGGGGCACCGACGGGTCGAAGTCCGAGCCGAGGTGAGGACATCGCTGAACGGCCGGCCCCCTCAGGCGCTCGTCGACCCGAGCGTCGATCTCGCCGCGGAGCGCCGCGGGCTCGCGCCGTACCGATGGGTCCTCCCCCTCGTGGAAGGGCGCGGCACGGGCGGGAGCCCGCTGCGCCGACCCCGCTAGTCGCTACTCCTTGATCTCCCGCACCGCGAGACCCGTGAAGCGCGCCTTCCCCCCGACCGAGCCGACGGCGAAGGTCGCGGGCGAGCGCTCGACCCCCGCTTCGGCGACGAGCCGGCCGTCGATCCAGATGCTCGCGCGACCGGCCCGGCGCCGGAGCACGATCTCGACGGGGCCCTGCCCGAGGGACGTGCGCGGGTCGTGTCCCACTCCCCCGACCTCGTTGTAGAGGAAGGTCCCCTGTCCGCGGAGCACCATCGCCTGGCAGTGGGGCCCGATCTGGATCTGGACGCCGTAGCACTCCGCGAGCGGCTCGGCCCGACCGCGCACGATCGCGTCGCCGAGGGGGGGCCCGCCGAGGCGGGCGATCGACCAGTCCCCCTGGCTCTTCTCCCCGCTCACGACGAGGGCGGCCTTTCCTCCCGCGGCCTCCTCCCAACGCCCCGGATCCCCCTCCGCGACCTTCGCGCGGTCAAGGGACTTCCACTCGGAGGTCGGACCGAGGACGGCCTCGTCGAGCTTCCCCTCCTTCGGATTCTTCTCGCCCGCCGTTCGTCCCCCCGCCCGCTCGA
This sequence comes from uncultured bacterium, assembly GCA_967798035.1. GTDB lineage: Bacteria > Planctomycetota > UBA1135 > UBA1135 > JAKEFM01 > JAKEFM01. Next base: position 6,010 of record CBRGOK010000046.1, on the reverse strand, counting down.
GGAGGAGGGCCTCGAGGCCCGGCCGCAGCCCCACGCGGTCGAGCCGTGCATGCCAGCCCTTCTCGAGGGCCGGGATCTCGGCGCCGAAGGCCTGCCGGGCCGAAACCCCCTTGTAGTAGCGGCGGACCTTCTGGGGGCCGTGGGTGTCGAGGAGGTAGCGGAAGAAGCTCCCGGCGACGTCGTAGCCGTTGAATCCCGGATGCTCCCCGAGCCACGCGTAGAAGTCGGGGGCGCCGAGCATCTCGGAGAGTGGAGGGAGCTCGCCGCGCTTGCGGTAGAAGGCCGCGACGGCGTCGACGGGCACGCCGTGGACGAACCGGAGGACCGCGTTCGAGAGCCCCTCCGCGGAGAAGAGGTTGCGCGACTCGGGCCCCTCCTCCGGGAACTTCTCCGCGACGACGTGGACCAGCTCGTGCAGCCGCGTCTGGTCGTTGTCGTGGGGGACGTGGGACTCGAGGGTCGTCGAGTGGCCGCCCGATCCGACGCCCGTCACGCTCTGCAGTTCGGGGACGTCGTCGTAGAGGAAGAGCCGGATCGTGTGGGGGAACTTCTCGAGCCCCACCTCCCGCAGGATGCGCGCCATGTCCTCCTCGGCGAGGGCGGCGACGCGGTCGACGGAGGCCTCCGCGCGCGAGCCGGGTCGGAATCGGATCTCGAAGTGAGGGGTCTTCTCGACCCCTGTGAGGACCGCAGCGGGATCGGACGGAGGGGACTGCGGGAGGGATGCGAGGACCGCGGCGAGCATCGGCGGGACGGTCGATCTCATTCGTCCTCGGGGAGGAGGAGGAAGGGGCGCCGGCCCGCCCGCAGCACGCGGAAGTCGCGCCGGTCGAAGGTGAGGATCCGGACCGTGCCGAGGCGCTCGGCCACGCGGACGACGGCGAGGTCGACGTACCCCGGGTCGAGGCCCCGGTACCGGTCCCACAGCGCGGCGATTGCGGGGAGATCCGTGGAATCCACCGGCTCGAAATCGTAGGCGCCGGCTTCGAGGTCGGCGAGGAGGGTCCGGAATCCCCGGCGGCCGAAGCGGTGCGAGAGGTGGTCGAGCTCGACGAGGACGGGACCGGGAACGACGAGCGGACGATCCAGGCCGAGCACGAGGCCCTGCACTCGATCGTGGTCGCGGTGGGCCTCGTCGAGGAGGACGAGCAGGCCGCTCGTGTCCGCGACGACGGAGGCCTCGGTCACCGCCGGCCGCGGGCCTTCCGACGTCCGAAGATCTCCGCGAGGAGCTCCTCGTCCCGCGCGGCGAGGTTCGGGTCGCCGGAGTTCCACATGCCGATGCTCCGGGGGCGCGGCCGACCGCCCGGCAGGACGTGCCGGCGCAGCGCGTCGCGGATGATCTCGGCCTCGCTACGCCCCTGGACGCGAGCCGCGCGGGCGAGGGCGCGCCGGAGATCCTCGTCCAGGTAGACGGTCGTCTTGCGCACGGGTGGCATATATGGCATGGGATCCGGACCCGTCAAGCCCGGGGAACCCCGCGGGTAGGGCGTCGCCCGGGAGGGGCCCGGATACACTCCCGCGGCGGCGTCCCGGCGCTGCGCCCGGTGAGTGCAAGCAGGTCCGGCACGACCCTCCCCCTCTCTTTCCGGTGACCCGCTTCCTGTTCCGCCGCCTCGCGGGGGTCGTGCCCCTCCTTCTCGCGATCTCCCTCCTCGGCTTCTCCCTCGGCTCGTTCGCCGGTGGGAGCTCCCTCGAGCGGGCCAAGGCGGACGGACGCCACGACCCCGCCACGATCCGGGCCCTCGAGCGAGAGGCGAGGGTCGACCGGCCGTTCCTCGTCCGTTGGCTCCACTGGCTCCGCGGGGCCTGCTTCGACCTCCGCATCGAGCGCCGGAGGACGCCGATCGCCGGGTTCGAAGAGCAGGACTTCGAGACGAGGCTCGGGGTGGAGCGCGTGGGGCAAGCCTCGCTCCAGGCGACCTCCGACGACGCGACCGAGCTCCGTCGCGCCGGTCGCCTGTTCCTCCCGGCGGGCTCCGCGGGCGTGAGGCTCCGGACTCCCCTCGACCTCGGCGGCGCGAACTGGGTCGCCCTGAGCGTGCGCAATCCGGGGAAGGTCGTCCGGCGGCTCGAGGCGACCTTCGAGGCGGGCACGAGGCGGACCACCTCCTGGATCGACGTCGAGCCCGGCCCCTGGCGGGGGTGGGAGATCGCCGCCGCGGAGGTCGAAGCCCGCCTCGGGACGGCGCGCGTCGAGTCGCTCCTCTTCACGGCGCCGGGGACGGGGGAGTTCCTCGTCGACGACCTCTCCCTCGTCGGGAAGGGGTGGGCCTTCCAGATCGGGGCGCCCGACCTCGGCCATTCCTTCGAGCACGACGCGCCGGTCTGGACGCTCCTCCGCTCGGCCCTCTGGAATTCCCTCCTTCTCGCGGCGAGCGCCCTCCTCTTCACTTGGGCCATCGCGATCCCGGCGGGGATCCTCGCCTCGCTCCGTCGCAATCGCCTCGTCGATCGACTCCTTCTCCCCCTCTCCTTCGTCGGGAGGTCGGTTCCGGGCTTCTTCCTTGTCCTGCTCGCCCTCGTCCTCCTCGTTGCTCTCGCTGGCGGAGGCGGGACGCTCCTTCCCCTTCGGGTGGTCTCCTCCGGAGACGACCCAGCCCTCTCGCTGCTGGAAAGGGTCCTCAATCGAGCGCGGCACCTCCTCCTCCCGACTCTCGTCCTCTCGGCCGGGGCGATCGCAAGCCTGCAGCGCGTCGCGCGGGGCAATCTCCTCGAGGCTCTCCGGACGAACTACGCCCTCGCCTCTCGCTCGCGCGGAGTCCCCGAGTCGCGCTTCGTCTACCTCCGCGCACTGTGCAACGCAGTGAATCCCCTCGTCTCGGTCCTCGGCACCCAGTTCGCGAACATGCTCGCCGGCCTCGCGTTCTGCGAGATCCTCTTCGGGTACCCGGGCGTCGGGCGGCTCCTGTTCGACGCGACGATCCGCCGGGATCCCTACGTCGTGATGGCGGGAGTGACGGCGGCGGGAGCCCTCTTGGTCGTCGGAAAGCTCCTCGCGGATCCGCTCCTTCGCGTGGTCCATCCCGGCGGCTCGCTTGACGGCCTCTCGGGCGCCGCTAGCCTCCCCCCCCCCGAGGGATAGACGATGCCGGGTCGTCGAGCCTCGTCCCCGCCGTCGGCGCGGGGAGACGCTCGCCCCCCTGCGGACTGGGAGTTTGCCATGCTCACCGGCGGACACTCGATCATCTACAGCAAGAACGCGGAGGCCGATCGCGCCTTCCTCCGCGACGTGCTCCGGCTCCCGAACGTCGACGTGGGGGAGGGCTGGCTGATCTTCGGGCTCCCGCCCGCGGAGGTCGCCGTCCATCCCTCCGAGAACAACGACGAGCACGAGTTCTACCTGATGTGCGACGACATCCGGGCCTTCGTCGCGCAGATGCAGGAGCACCGCGTCGCCTGCAGCGCGGTCCAGGTCCAGGGATACGGGATCTTTACCCAAGTCACGCTGCCGGGCGGCGGGAAGCTCGGCGTCTATCAGCCGCGGCACGCGCGGCCCAAGGCGATGCAGGCAGGGAACGGGACGAGGAAGACCGCGTCGCGATCGAAGGTCCGACGCTCGAGCAAGTCCGCGAGGCGTACGCCGAAGAGGAGCACGAGGAAGAGGAGGCGGTGAGGCTCGTCCGCCCGGGGCCTGCGCGTCGGCCGCGCGACCCTGGATCTAGGGGAGGGTGATGCGGACGAGCTGGCCGGCCGCGACGTCCACCTCGAGGAGCGTCGGCCAGGTCGAGGGGTCGGAGTCGGGCCCGCCGGGGCCCGGGCGCGCGAGGCGGACCCGGCCGGCGGGAACGAGGGGGAGGGACACGCGGCCCTCGGTGTCGGGAGTGAGCCGGACCGAGGCCCGCAGCTCCCCCGGGCCGGACCAGAGGAGGGTGAGCGGGCCGCCCTCGCCGGAAGAGGTGGGCGCCCGCTCTCCCTCGAGACGTCCGGTGGGGAGGTCGAGCCGCCAGCGATTGTCGCGCGGCTGGGCGGAGACGAGGTCCGAGAGGCGGATGGGGACTCCCGAGCCGGCGTCGCTCTCCAGGGCGAGCCGGAAGCGGTCCCCCGGCGGGAACGGGATCGTGAACCGCCCTTCCCGGTCCGTGGCCGTCGTCTGCCGATCGCGGCCCGCGATCGGGAACCCTCCCTTCTCGGGGCGGATGACCGCCGTCCATCCGCCCGCCGGCGCGCCGTCGATCAGGAGTTCCCCGAGGAGCACCCTCCCTCCCGCTCCGGAGAGGTCGAGGTCGTAGTAGGTCGTCTGCCCCTCGACCACCTCGCAGACCCACGGGAGCTCGACCTCCTTCGCGTCCGACCCGCTGCTGATCGAAGTCGAGGAATGGCCCGGGTCGAGGAGGTTCTCGCGTTCCTCCACGTTCCACCGCCCCGGCGTGAGATGCTCGAAGCGGTAGCGGCCGTCGACGCCGACTCTCTGGAGGCTCGGGTGCCCGTCCCCTCGGTTGGCCGAGACGACGATCCCGTTGGCGTCGCGGCCCGCGGCGGGGATCACGCGCCCCTCGATCGCTCCGCCCGGACCCAGGACGACCTCGATCCCCTGGCGCCCGACGGCGGCGCGGAGGTCGAAGGGGCCCACCTCGGCGGGAGCGAACGCGGAGGCCTCGGCGCGGAGGACGAAGCGGGCGTCCTTCCGGAGGGTGAGGCGGAAGCGCCCCCCGCCGTCGGTCTCGCCCGACGCCTCCGGGCTCGGGTGGACGCGCGTCGGGAATCCGTTGTGCTCGATCCGGGTCCCCGGGGAGGGAACCTCGTGCAGGGCGACGCTCGCGCGGGGCTGCGGCTTCCCCTCCGCGAGGACGAGCCCCGAGACGCCCGGGAGCGGGCGGAGCCGGACCTCGATCGAGGAGGGCGCCGTCACCGGATCGAACGGCCCCTGGTCCGACTCCGCGAAGTGGGGGGCCGAAACGCACAGGAGGAAGGAGTCCGGGGGGATCCGGAGGCGGACGGTCCCTCCGGGCCGGGGTTCATTTCGGCCGCCCCAGACGGAGTGCGGGTTGCCGGAGGGAGGGGTGTGAGCCGCGAACTCCTCGACGGGAGCGCCCCCCTCGTCGAGGACCCGGACCTCGAGCCACCTCGGCTCGGCGAGGCGCAGCTCGAGGCCGAGCGTGCCCGGCGCCACCCCCTTCGCCACGGCGTCGGACCACCGGCCCTGCGGGTCTCTCGCGCGCAGGTCGCGGGGCGCGCGCGGATGGAGGACGAACCGGAAGCGCCCGCGCTCGTCGGCGTTCGTCGTCGTCGTCCCGCTCGTGTTCTGCGTGCGATAGGTGACGACGAGAGGCGCGCTCGGCACGGGGGTCCCGTCCGGGGAGAGGACGATCCCCTCGAGGAGGTCCTCGCGCTCGAACGGCTCGAGGACGAGGACCACCTCCGCCGTCTCGACGCCGGCACGGACCTCGACGGGAGGGCTGAAGGCGTACGGCGTCCCCTCCCCGTTCGCCCAGATGCGGACGAACCCCGGCGCCAGCCCCTCGAGGAGAAAGGAGCCGTCCTCCCCCGATTTCGCGGAGGGGGTCCGATCCCCGCCGGGGCCGTGGAAGCGCACCCACTTCGCGTCGAACTCGCTCAGCTCGGCGGCGGCGGCCCACGCCGTGATCCCGGGGATGCCGCGCTTCGATGGGTCGAGGACCCGTCCGGCGACCTTTCCTCCCGGGTGGAGGACGACGTCGCCGAGCCGGGTCGTGCGCCCAGCCTCGACCTCCGCGTCGACGAGCCGGGTCGCGTACCCCGGGAGCGAGGCCTCGCAACGGGCCGTCCATCGATCTCGGCCCGTCGAGGCGGGGAACGACAGCGCCACGAGCCCGTCCGCTCCGCTGAACGCCTCCGTCTTCCCCCATCGGAGCCGCGCGCCCGGGAGGGGGACTGCGGAGGCGTCGACGATCCGAGCCTCGAGGATCGCCGGCGGGAACTCGGCCGCGGGCGTGGCCGGCTTCGTCTCGGGAGCGGTGGGGAGCGCCTGTCGTTCCGGGGGAGGGGCCGCGCGGACGGGGGCCTCGGGGACCGTCGGCTCGTCGGGAGG
>CBRGOK010000045.1:0-12042 GCA_967798035.1 uncultured bacterium | reverse complement strand
GGCCGTCGGTCGACTTCTGGCGGCGGATGGCGGCGAAGGGGGGTGCGAAGCCCCTCGAGTTCCTCTCGACCCACCCGAGCGACGAGACTCGGATCGCGCAACTGAAGGCGCTCCTCCCCCGTGCCATCGAGGAGTACGAGAAGTCCCGAGCGGCTCGTTGAGGCGGGCGGGACTCCCCGCGGTCCTCTTGCTTCCGGGCTGCTACGCGCCGAACCGGGTCACCTTCCTGCTAACCACGGGACCTGCGCGAGCAGCCCCGCGGCTGATCGCCGCGAGGACCGACGCTCGTAAGCGAAGATGAGCAAGATTCTTACGCCCTAACCCCAGGTTAAGTCCCTCGCGCCGATATTCCCGCGTCAGGTGCGGTGGATCGCCGGGAGGCGATGAGTACGGACGGTGTCGCGGTCGGAATCCTTCACCTCGGCCCTGCCTTGGGCCCACGACATCCGCGCGCAGGCGCGGAGCGCGGTGGGATCGTGTCCCGCGGTCGGGGCAAGATCCGGCTACCTCCTCCGGGAGGACCTCTCCCTCCTTCCGGCTGTTCTCGCCTGCGCTACCCTCGGCGCCTGCGCCGGCTACTCGCCGAGGCCCCTCGACCCGACGCAGACCGCCGCGGAATTCGAGGCCCGTACTCTCGATGACGCGGGTCTGCGGGCGTTCGCGGAGAGGGAACGGCCCGGGGATCCCTCGCCTTGGCCGCCGGCGAAGTGGGATCTCCCGTCCCTGGCCCTCGCGGCCTTCTACTTCCATCCCGACCTCGAGACCGCCCGCGCGCGTGCCGAGACCGCGGAGGCGGAGATCGTGACGGCCGGAGCGAGGCCGAACCCTCGGCTCAGCCTCTCCCCCGGATTCCTGGCGGACACCCACCTCAGCGTCAGCAACTGGCTCATCGGCGCCGACCTTCAGTTCCCAATCGAGACGGCGGGGAAGAGGGACCTGCGCGTGGCCCGCGCGGAGCGCCTCGCCCGGGCGGAGCGGATCGCGCTCGCCGACGCCGCGTGGACCGTCTGGAGCGGGCTCCGCGCCGCTTTCCTCGAGCACCTCTTCGCCGCGCGGGGGCTGGCGGTCGCGCGGGAGGAGGAGAGCGCCCGCGGCGAGGTCTCCGGTGCACTGGAGCGCAGGTTCGCGGCCGGCGAGGCCTCCCGGCCCGACTTCGAGGAGGCCCGCTCCGGGCTCGCGGGAGCCAGGCGAGCGGCCCGCGCCGCCCAGGGTCGCGTCGCCGAGACTCGCGTCGCGCTCGCAGCTTCCTTGGGCCTGCCCGCGCGGGCCCTCGAGGGCGTCGCCTTCGAGGAGGAGGACCTCGAGCGACCCCGAGTGGACGGCGACCTCGCGTCGCGGGCGAGGAGCGAGGCGGTGACCCGGCGCCTCGATCTCCGCCGCGCCCTCGAGGAGTACGCGGCCGCGGACGCCTCCTACCGCCTCGAGCTGGCGAGGCAGGTCCCCGACCTCGACCTCGGGCTCTCCTACGAGCTCGACCTGGGGGAGCACAAGTTCCGGATCCCGGCCTCGCTCGTCGTGCCCCTCTTCCACCAGAACGAAGGTCCGATCGCGGAGGCCCGCGCCCGCCGAGAGGAGTCGGCGGCCCGATTCCTCTCCCTCCAGGCCCGGGTCTTCGCCGAGACGGCCGCGGCGGCGGAGCGCTGCCGCGGCGCGCTCGACGAGCTCGCGGAGGCGGAGACGTCGCTCGAGGCCGCCGGGAGGAGGGAGCGCGCCGTCCTTACCGCCTTCCAGGCGGGAGAGGCCGACCGGCTCGAGGCCGCCTTCGCGCGGATCGCGCGGATCGACGCCGAGCGGGCGCGGCTCGAGACCGCCCGCAAGGCCCGCATGGCCCTCGGCTCTCTCGAGGATGCGGTGGAGGTGCCAGCCTTCCCGTCGAGCCCCGACCCGGAGGCCGTCTCCTCGCGGCCGGTCCGCACGGCGCCCGAAGCGGGAGGAGACGGGGGATGAGACGGGCGCCCGGGATCCGGACGGGGGCCGCGGGCCTGGCGGCGGCAGTCCTCCTCGGCGCCGCCGCCTGCCACCGGGCCGGAGAGGCGGAGCCGCCCGAGACGGGCGCGACCTCGTCGCGGGTCTCGCGCTCGGGAGGGGAAACGGTCGTCCTCTTCGACGCGGCGACGGAGGAGCGGCTCGCCTTGCGCACCGAGCCCCTCCATCGCCGCGTACGGCTGGCTCGAGGAGGATCCGGCGCTCGGTTTCCTCCTCCGCGCGCCGGCTGCCGGCGTGCTCCGCGCGCTGCCGGGCCGGGGCTGGCCCGGCCTCGGGGAGAGCCTCGCCGAAGGCACCGCCGTCGGCACCCTCGAGGCGAGGCTCCTCCCGCCGGAGCGGGCCGACCTCTCCTCGCGCCTCGCCGCGGCCCGCGCCGAGCGCGACGCCGCCTCCGCCACGCTCGCGGCCGCGAGGGCCGCGCACGATCGGGCCCGGTCGCTCAACGCGCAGGACAAGAGCGTCTCGGACCGTGCCGTCGAGGAGGCGCAGGCTCGCGTGAAGTCCGAGGAGGCGCGGCTGCGGGGGGCGGAGGAGGCCGCGACCGGCGTCGAGTGGGCTCTCCGCGCGGCGTCGGCCTCGGCGACCCTCCCGCCCCTCGTGGTCGAGCGGGGCGGGGAGGTGATCGCCGTCGAGGCGCGCCCGGGCGAAGCGGTGGAGGCGGGTCAGACGCTCCTTCGCATCGGGAGGTTCGACCGGATGCTCGCTCGGGTACAGGTTCCCGTCGGACAGATCCCCCCGCCTCCTCCTTGGACGGCTCGGGTCTCCGTCTTGGGGCTCGAGGACCGTCCCCTCCGGGGCGAGTGGATGGCCCTCGCGGCCGGCGAGCGGGACGCCGCGGGCACGATCCTCCTGCTCCGGGTCGAGAACGAGGGCCTCCCCCTCCGGCCCGGTAGGGCCGTCGTGGCGTGGCTCCCCCTCCCGGGCCCCGCGCGCAAGGGGATCGTGGTTCCGCGGTCGGCCGTCGTTCGGTTCGACGGCCAAGCGTGGGCGTACGTCCGGACGGCGGAAGGGAGATTCACCCGCCGGGAGGTCGCGCTCGACGCGCCGGTCGAGGAAGGATGGTTCGTCGAGGCCCCCCTCGCCCCCGGCGAAGAGGCCGTCGTCGCGGGCGCGCAGGCTCTCCTCTCGGAGGAAGCCCGGTCCCGGGGCCGGGAGTTCTAAAGGACGATCCTCCTCGATGGTCCAGTCGCACAACTGGCGTTTCCGGGCCCGCGGGTGGATCGGCCTCCTCGCGCTCCTCCCCCTCACGATCGCGGCCGCGACCTCTTCCCCCCCGGTCCGGGAGGACTCGACGGCGGACCTCGCGCTCGACGTCCTCGCCTGGGGCTGCTGGGTCGTGGGAGCGGGCCTGCGACTCTGGGCGACGCTCTACATCGGAGGCCGAAAGAGCCGGGAGGTCGTGGCGGCCGGACCCTACTCGCTCTGCCGCCACCCCCTCTACCTCGGCTCGTTCTTCTTCGCCCTCTCCGTGGGGCTCTTCCTCGACAGCCTCCTCCTCGCGGCGGGGATCCTGGCGGCGGTCGGCGGCTACGCCCTCCTCACCGTTCCCGCGGAGGAGCGCTACCTGCGGGAGCGCCTCGGCGAGGCGTACGCCCGGTACTGCGAGCGCGTGCCGCGGTTCGTGCCGCGCCTCCGCGCATTCCGGACGACGGAGTCCGTCGTCGTGCGGATGAAGGGCCTGCGGACCGAGGGCCTCCGCGCCGTGGGCTGGGCGTGCATCCCGGTCCTGCTCGAGACCCTCTCGCACCTGCGCGAGCAGCCCTGGTGGCCTCACTGGTTCACGCTCCCGTAGGAGCGGGCCGCGCCGCGCTTGATCCGCTCCGTCGTCGGGTTCTCGGTCCGCTTCCGCGGGGTGCTGATCGCCCTCGCCCTCGGGACCGTCGCCTACGGCCTTTCCGTCCTCTCCCGCGCCCGCCTCGACATCTACCCCGAGTTCGCCCCGCCCCAGGTCGTCGTCCAGACCGAGGCGCCCGGCCTCACCCCCGAGCAGGTGGAGGCCCTCGTCACGCTCCCGATCGAGAGCGCCCTCCTCGGCTCCGAGAACCTGGAGGTCCTCCGCTCCGAGTCGGTGCCGGGGCTCTCGGTCCTCACCGCCGTGTTCGAGGACAGGACCGACCTCCTCCAGGCGCGCCAGCGCGTCGCCGAGCGTCTCGCCGAGGTGGCCTCATCGATGCCGGCGGGCGTGCGCGCCCCCGCGATGGCGCCCCTCACCTCCGCGACGAGCACGATGCTCGTCCTCGGCCTGACCTCGACGAAGCGAACGCCGATGGAGCTGCGGACCTTCGCCGACTGGACCCTGCGGCCCCGGCTCCTCGCCGTCCCGGGCGTGGCGAAGGTGAATTCCTTCGGCGGGGAGGTCCGCCGGCTCGAGGTGCGGGTCCTCCCGGAGCGGCTCCTCGCCTTGGGCCTCGGGCTCGCGGACGTGACCCAGGCCGCCCGGGACGCGACGGGGGTCCGGGGCGCCGGGTTCGTCGAGAACGAGAACCAGAGGATTCCCCTCCAGTCGGAGGGGCAGGCTTTCACCGCCGCCGCGCTGGGGGAGGCCCTCGTCGCGTGGCGCGGGGGGATCCCCCTCCGTCTGAGCGACGTCGCCGAGGTCGCCGAGGCCCCGGCGCCCCGGATCGGGGGCGCGACGATCCAGGGCGAGCCCGGAGTCGTCGTCGTCGTCTCGAGCCAGTACTCCGCGAACACGCTCGAGGTCACCCGGGCGATCGAGGAGGCGCTCGGGGAGATGGGGCCGAAGCTCTCGGCGGAGGGGATCGACCTCCAGCCGCGCCTCTTCCGGCCCGCATCGTTCATCGAGACGGCGATCCGCAACGTGAACGGGGCGCTCCTCCTCGGCGGCGCGCTCGTCGCCGCGGTCCTCCTCCTCTTCCTCTTCGATCTCCGGACGGCGCTGATCTCCCTCACGGCGATCCCCCTCTCCCTCCTCGTCGCGATCCTCGTCCTCCACTGCGCCGGGGCGACGCTGAACACCCTCACCCTCGGGGGGCTCGCGATCGCGATCGGCGAGGTCGTCGACGACGCGATCGTCGACGTCGAGAACATCCACCGGCGCCTGCGGGAGAACCGCTCGAGCCCCGCCCCACGCCCCCCCCTCCAGGTCGTCCTCGACGCTTCGCTCGAGGTGCGCGGCGCGGTCGTCTACGCGACGTTCGTCGTCGCGCTCGTCTTCCTGCCGATCCTCTCGATGTCCGGCGTGCAGGGGCGGCTCTTCGCCCCGCTCGGCTACGCCTACCTCCTCGCGGTCCTCGCCTCCCTCGCGGTCGCGCTCACCGTCACCCCGGCCCTGTGCGCGGCCGCCCTCGCGCGGGGGGGGCGGGTCCGGGCCGAGCCGCCCCTCGCCCGGATCCTCCGTCCCGCCTACCGCCGCCTCCTCGAGCGGGTCTCCCGGCGCCCGGGGCTCGTCCTCGCGGGCGTCGGCGCGCTCTGCGCGGCCGCCGCGGCGACGCTCCCGGCGTTCGGGGGCTCCTTCCTCCCCGCGTTCCGCGAGGGGCACCTGATCGTCCACATGGCCGCCGCGCCGGGGACGTCGCTGGAGGAGTCCCTGCGCATCGGCCGGCGGGTCTCCCTCGAGCTCCTGCGCGTCCCGGGCGTCCGCTCCGTTTCGCAGTTCGCGGGTCGCTCCGAGCTGGCCGACGACACCTGGGGGCCGCACTCGAGCGAGCTCAACGTCGACCTCGACCCCTCCGCCGAGGGGGAGCGCGCCGAGGGCAGCCTCCGGCGCGTCCTCGCGGCCTACCCCGGGCTCTCCACCTCCGTCGAGCCTTTCCTCACGGAGAGGATCCAGGAGACGATCTCCGGGGAGGACGCCGCCGTCGCGGTCAAGATCTTCGGAGAGGATCTCGCCGTGCTCGACTCCCGGGCGGAGGAGGTCGCCCGGGTCCTCGCGAAGGTCCCCGGCGCGGTCGACGTGCAGGTGGCGGCGCCGCCCGGCGCCCCGCGGATGGTCGTGCGCCTGCGGCGGGACCGCCTCGTGGCGCTCGGCTTCCGTGCGGTCGAGGTGCTCGAGGCGATCCAGACCTCGGGACAGGGGACGGCCGTCGCGCAGGTGTTCGAAGGGAACCGCGTCATCGACGTCGCCGTGACCCTCCACCCGACATCCCGGCGCGACCCCGAAGGGATCGGCGCCCTGCCGCTCCGCGGCGACTCCGGAGGCGTCGTCCCCCTGCGCGAGCTCGCAGAGATCCAGCTCGACACGGGGCGCTATCTCGTCGCGCACGAGGGGGGGCGCCGGCTCCAGACGGTCACCTGCAACGTCGAGGGGCGCGACGTGCGCTCCTTCGTCCAGGAAGCCCGGCGCCGGGTCGAGGGCGTGGTCTCCCCCGCCTCGGGCGCGCAGGCGGTCTTCACCGGCTCGGCGCAGGCCCGGGAGCAGGCGACGAGCGAGCTCCTTCTCTACGGCGCGCTCGCGGGGGGCGGGATCGTCCTCCTCCTCTCGATCGCCTACCGGAACGCCCGCAACCTCGCCCTCGTCCTCGCGAACCTCCCCTTCGCGCTCGTCGGCGGCGTCCTCGCGGCGTTCTTCACGGGCCGGGAGCTGTCGATCGGCTCCCTCGTCGGGTTCGTGACGCTCCTCGGCATCACGACCCGGAACTCGATCCTCCTCGTGTCCCACTACGAGCACCTGGTCGTCGAGGAGGGGATGGCGTGGGGCCCGGAGGCGGCGCTGCGGGGGGCGTCCGAGCGACTGGCGCCGATCCTGATGACCGCGCTCGCGACGGCGCTCGGGCTCCTCCCGATCGCCCTCCACAGCGGCCGGCCCGGCCAGGAGATCGAGGGGCCGATGGCGGTCGTCATCCTCGGGGGACTCGCGAGTTCGACCGCCCTCAACCTCCTCGTGCTCCCGAGCCTCGCGCTCCGGATCGGCCGGTTCGGCGGGTCGCGCCAGGGGGACGCGTGATCGTCCCTCCCCCGGCGTTCCCGGCCCCGGAGCCCGGAGTCTCCCTCCGGGCCGGAGCCCCCTCTCCCCCGATCACTCCGGACGTACTCTCCGGGGCTCCCCTCCGCATAATCCGCCCCCGACATGCGGATCGCCTTCGTCGTCCCCGAGTGCGACCCCTTCGCGAAGGTCGGCGGCCTCGCCGACGTCGCGGGCTCGCTCCCCCGCGCGCTCCGCTCGCTCGGGCACGAGGTGGCCGTCTTCCTGCCGAGGTACGCCTCGATCCCCGAGCGGCTGCTCGAGGGTGCCAAGGCGCGCGGGGAGGTGCGGGTCCAGACGGGGGAAGTTGACCGGACGGTCCGTATCACCGAGGCGCGTCTCGGGGAGGTCCCCGCCTTCCTGCTCGAGGAGCCCCGGAGCTTCGAGCGCCCGGGCGTGTACGGGGAGAACGGCGTCGACTATCCCGACAACCCCGAGCGCTTCGCCGTCCTCTCGCTCGGCGCGCTCCTCGCGATGGACGCGCTCGGGTTCGCCCCCGAGGTTCTCCACGTCCACGACTGGCAGACCGCGCTCGTCCCGGTCTATCGCCGCGTGCGCGGCCTCAACCGCAAGGCGGGCGTCCTCTTCACGATCCACAACCTCGCCTACCAGGGCCTCCACGAGAAGGAGATCCTCCCCCGCCTCGGGATCCCGTGGGATCTCTTCGCGATCGAGGGGCTCGAGTTCTACGGAAGGGCGAACCTCCTCAAGGGAGGGCTCGTCTTCTCGACCCTCCTGAACACGGTGAGCCCGAGCTACGCCCGCGAGATCCAGGAGGCGGAGATGGGGGTCGGCCTCGACGGGGTGCTCCGGCACCGCGCGCGGGACCTGTCGGGGATCCTGAACGGGATCGACCCCGAGGCGTGGAACCCGGCCTCCGACCGCGAGATCGCGGCGCCCTTCTCGGCCGCCGAGCCCTCCGGGAAGCGCAAGTGCAAGGCCGCCCTCCAGCGGGAACTCGGGCTCGAGGTCGGCGCAGACCGGCCCCTCTTCGGCGCGGTCGGCCGGCTCGACCCCCAGAAGGGCTTCGACCTCGTCTCCGAGGTCGCCCCCCGCCTCCTCGACCGCGGCGCGCAGCTCGCCGTCCTCGGAACCGGGCACGAGGCGATCGCGGGGAGGCTGCGGGCCCTAGGATCGCAGCGCCCGGACCGCTGCTCCGTCACGCTCGGGTTCGCCGCGCCCCTCGCGCGCCGGATCTACGCCGGGGCGGATTTCTTCCTGATGCCCTCGCGGTTCGAGCCGTGCGGGCTCGGGCAGATGATCGCGATGCGGTACGGGACGATCCCCGTCGTCCGCGCGACGGGAGGGCTCGCCGACACGGTGCGCGACGTCGGCCAGGACCCCGAGCGCGGCAACGGGTACGCCTTCGGGGAGTTCACGTCCGGGGCGTTCCAGGGAGCCCTCGATCGGGCCCTCGAGGGCTTCGCCGCGCGACCCCGCTTCGAGCGGCTCCTCGCGCGCGCGATGCGCGAGGACTTCTCCTGGACGCGCTCGGCGAAGGCCTACCTCGAACTCTACGCGCGGGCGGCGCGGCGGGAGGCGGGATGACCACGCGGCTCGGGAACTTCGCGCTCGTCCTCCACACCCACCTCCCCTACGTCCTGCGCCACGGGCGCTGGCCGCACGGGACGGAGTGGCTCTGCGAGGCGGCGGCCTCCTGCTACCTGCCGATCCTCGACCTCTTCGAGCGCCTCCTCGGGGAGGGGCTCGCGCCGCGGGCGACGGTGAACATCTCCCCGGTCCTCGCGGAGCAGCTCGCCCACGAGGAGTTCCGCTCGGAGATGGAGCGCTTCCTCGAGCAGAGGACCCGGGCCTGCGCGGAGGACCGCGCGAGCTTCTCCCGCGCCGGATACAAGGCGGGGGTCGAGCTCGCCGAGTACTGGCGCGAGTTCTTCGAGCGGGCGGCCGCATCCTTCGCGAAGGGGAGCCTCCTCGACCGGTTCCGGAAACTCGCCGACGCGGGGGCGATCGAGCTTGTCACCTGCGCGGCGACCCACGGGTATCTCCCGCTCCTCCTCCGCGACGAGTCGGTCGATCTCCAGGTCGCGCAGGCGATCCGGACGCACATACGGCACTTCGGCCGCGCGCCGCGCGGGATCTGGCTCCCCGAGTGCGCGTATAGGCCCCGTTACGCGTGGACCCCCCCGGCCGGAGCGGGGCCGAGGCTCCCCTCGCGCGTGCGGCCCGGCGTCGAGGAGATCCTCGCGAAGCACGACCTGCGCTACTTCTTCGTCGACACCCACCTCGTCGCCGCGGGGGAGCCGCTCGCCGTCTACCGGGACTTCTTCCCCTCCCTCGGCCGGCTCCGCGGGCTGGAGGAGCGCTTCCCGTCCGCGCAGCGGAGCCGGAGCCCCTACCGTCCCTATCTCGTGGCCTCCCGGGGCGGGGAGGGTCTCGCCGCCGCGCTCGTCCGCGACCCCCGCACGACGGTCCAGGTCTGGAGCCGCGACCAGGGCTACCCGGGGGACGGCTCCTACCTCGAGTTCCACAAGCGCCACTTCCCCGGCGGGAACCGCTACTGGCGCGTCACCTCCCCCCGGACCGACCTCGGCGCGAAGGAGCCCTACGATCCCGCGGCCGCCCGCGAGCGGGCCGAGGGGCACGCGCGCCACTTCGTGTGGCTCCTCGGGGAGGTCCTCCAGGGGGCGGTGGAGCGGACCTTCGGCGTCCCCCTCCTCGTCTCCCCGTACGACACGGAGCTGTTCGGCCACTGGTGGTTCGAGGGGCCGCTCTTCCTCGAGCATGTCTTCCGCCACCTCGCCGACTCCGGCATCGAGGCGGTGACCGCGAGCCGCGCCCTCGAGGAGCACCCCCCCTCGGACGTCGTCGCGCTCTCGGAGGGATCCTGGGGCGAGGGGGGGGACCACCGCGTCTGGCTGAACGGCGACACGCGCTGGATCTGGGACCGGATCTACGACGCGGAGGAGGAGCTCGCCCAGCTCGCCGCGTCGACCCCCGCGCAGGGGGAGGCGGGCCGCTTCCTCCTCCTCGCGGGGCGGGAGCTCCTGATCCTCCAGGCCTCCGACTGGCCCTTCCTGATCACGACCGGCTCGGCGCGCGACTACGCCGAGCGGCGCTTCTCCGTCCACTACGCCGACTTCAAGCGCCTCGCGGACCTCGCCCGGCGTGCGGGGGCGGGGGAGGGCGCCTCCCCCGTCGACGCCGCGTTCGTCGAGGCGCTCGAGAAGCGCGACGACCTCTTCCGCGACCTCGACCTCGCGCCGTTCCGTCCCGCGGGATGAGGGGCCGGCGCGTCCTCGCCTTCGTGATGGCGGGGGGGAAGGGGGAGCGCCTCTTCCCCCTGACGCGGGAGCGCAGCAAGCCCGCGGTGCCGTTCGGGGGGAAGTACCGGATCGTCGACTTCGTCCTCTCGAACCTCGTCAACTCCGGGATCTTCTCGATCTACGGGCTCGTCCAGTACAAGAGCCAGTCCCTGATCGAGCACCTGCGGACCGGGTGGCGGTCGAGCGGGCTGCGTCCCGACCACTTCGTCACGGTCGTCCCCCCGCAGATGCGGTTCCACTCGGAGGCCTGGTACCGCGGCACGGCGGACGCCGTCTCCCAGAACCTGAACCTGATCGCCGACTTCGATCCCGAGATCGTCGCGATCTTCGGCGCCGACCACATCTACCGGATGGAGATCGGGGAGATGGTCGGCTTCCACATCGCCCACGAGGCCCACGCGACGGTGGCCGCGATCCCCGCCCCGCTCGCGAGCGCCTCGGGGTTCGGCGTCCTCGAGGCGGACGCCTCGGGCCGGGTCCTCGGGTTCGAGGAGAAGCCGGCGCGCCCCCGGCCGCGCGCCGGGGATCCGGGGAGCGCCCTCTGCTCGATGGGGAACTACCTCTTCGACCGGAGGCTCCTCGTCGAGACCCTCCTCGAGGACCTCCGCCGCTCGACCGATCACGACTTCGGGAAGACGATCCTCCCCGAGCTCTGCGCGCGGGCCCGCGTGTTCGCCTACGACTTCACGACGAACACCATCCCCGGGACGAAGCCGACGGAGGAGCCCGCCTACTGGCGCGACGTCGGCACCCTCCCCGCCTACTTCGACGCGCACATGGATCTCCTCGGCCCGAAGCCCCGCTTCGACCTCGACAATCGGCGCTGGCCGATCCACGGGTCGCCGGCGGGAGAGGAGCCGACGAGGATCGACGGGGGGGAGATCCGTCACGCCATCCTGGGGGAGGGAACCATCGTCCGGGGGGCGAAGGTCGAGCGCTGCGTCCTCGGCCGCAGCGTGCTCGTCGAGGAGGGGGCGGAGCTCGTCGACTCGATCGTGCTCTCCTACAGCCGGATCGGGAAGGGGGCGCGGCTCCGGCGCGCGATCGTCGACCGCCACAACCGGATCGAGGACGGGGACCTCCTCGGCCACGAGCCCGACCGCGACCTGCGCATGGGCCGGCACCTCGACGCCTCCGGCCTCGTCGTCGTCCCGCGCGGCCCGACCCAGTCGGAATGAGGGCCGCCGTCGGGATCGACCTCGGCGGCTCGTTCGTGAAGACGGCCGCGGTCTCGGGTTCCGGGAAGATCCTCGCCCGCGACCGGCGGCCGACGGAGGTCGCCCGGGGGGCCGCCACCGTGGTGGCGAACCTCGCCGCTTCCGCCGCCGCGGCGGCGCAGCGCGGCGGCCTGCGCTCCGTCCGGACGATCGGGATCGGCGTGCCCGGCGTCCTCGACCGCCGCCGCGGCGCCCTCCTCGCCGCCCCGAACCTCTCCCCCCTCGTCGGCTTCCCGCTCCGCTCCGCGCTCGAGCGCGCCACCGGAGCGAGGGTCCTGCTCGAGAACGACGCGAACGCGGCCGCCCTGGGCGAGCGCTGGCGCGGAGCGGGCGGGGACGACTTCCTCCTCTTCACCCTCGGCACCGGCGTCGGCGGCGGGCTGATCCTCTCGGGCGAGCTCTGGATCGGCCCGGGCGGGATGGCCGGGGAGTTCGGCCACGTCGTGGTCGACGCGGACGGCCCCCCCTGCGGGTGCGGCGCGCGGGGCTGCGTCGAGGCCTTCGCCTCGGCGCTCGCTGTCCTCCGCGAGGCGCGCGAGGCGATCCGGGCGGGACGGGGCGGGGCCTTCGCCCCGAGGCATGGGGGGGCGGGAGAGCCCTCCTCCGCGGCGGTCGCGCGCGCGGCCCGATCGGG